>WLDA01000052.1 GCA_009705025.1 Actinomycetota bacterium
CGAACAGTTAACTCTGCTGCAATATTTACGGCATTCGTTACAACCGTTAGCGCTGGTGAATGTTCTTGGGAATCACTCGGGGCAAACTCTGTTCTTGCAGCAAGCGCTCGTGCAACCTCGGTAGATGTCGTACCGCCGTTTATTCCAATTATTTGATGCCGTATAACCATTTCAGCAGCGACTTTTGCAATTCTTTGTTTTACTTTGTCATCTTTTGCCACCTTGTAAGTGAGCGGCAAGCCAAGAGAGCTCCCTGTTGCAACAGCCCCACCGTGTGTGCGTGTAAGTAATTGGCGCTTTGCTAAAACATCAAAATCACGCCTGATCGTCGCTGCCGATACGCCGAGTATTCGAGATGCATCATCGACTTCAACGCTTCCTTTTTCTACGACAAGTTCGAGGATGCTGCTGAGGCGTTGTTGGCGATTCATGCATTTCTCCTCTCAAATGAATAGATATGCGCAAGCATATGATTGTTTATGCTCACTTTACTATACAAGTAGTCAAAATTTTTTGACTCTTTCTAATCACTCGCCTATGGTTTCTCTTTATGAGTATCAAAATTGCATGCGAATATGCAGATGCAGAGATAGCGTCACAACCATCTATCTGGGCACAAGTTGCTGATTTCGCACCAAGTTCACTCCATCTTCTACCTGAAAAGGGTGAGAAGGTTGCAGTAGTTGGTTGTGGAAGCTCTTGGTTTATGTCGATGGCATATGCATCACTTCGTGAAGCAGCTGGTCACGGTGATACTGATGTTTATGTTGGATCGGAAATGAATTACGAGCGCAAGTACGACAAAATCGTTTCAATTTCGCGCTCAGGTACAACAACTGAAGTTGTAAAGATGTTAGAAAAAACAAAAATTCCTTCAGTTATGTTGACGTCAGTTCACGGCTCTCCCGTAACTAAACATGCAACACATTCTATTGTGATGCCTTTCGCTGATGAAAAATCAGTGCTACAAACTCGTTGGGCAACAGCTGCTCTTGGTTTATTGCGAATGCATTTAGGTTTTGATTTGCGATCGATTATTAAAGATGCACAAGAGGCGCTCACATGTGACCTTGGAGATTTAGTAAATGTTCAACAAATAACTTTTCTAGGTCGTGGTTGGACAATCGGCCTTGCACAAGAAGCTGCACTTAAGACGCGTGAATCTTCACAATTCTGGGCAGAGGCATATCCTGCACTTGATTACCGCCATGGTCCCCTTTCAATTTCAGAGCCAGGACGTGCAGTGTGGGCATTCGGTGAGATTCCAGATGATTTGATTCGAGATATTAAAAAGACTGGCGCACTATTTGAAAGTAGCACGCTTGACCCAATGGCTCATTTAATCAAGGCGCACCGAGTCGCTATCGCTATCGCGAAGAAGCGTGGTTTAGACGCCGATAATCCTCGAGGTCTGTCACGATCCATCATTTTAGATAAGTGATTTAGACTAGCCAGCGTGAAACTTGTCGCGGCTATCGATGTTGGTGGGACAAGTATCAAGGGCGCCTTGGTGGATCCTGATCTACACATCATTGCAACTGCTAATGCTCCAACTCCACAAAACGATGTAGAAGGCAGCAAGACTGTAAAAGTAATTAGTGAATTACTTTCTAAGTTGGCATCTCCCGGTGAAATCAAAGCTGTTGGATTAGCAGTACCCGGTGCTCTCGATGAGACTAATGGAATTTCAAGATGGTCAGGAAATTTAGGGTGGAAGAATCTTCCGATTCGTGACTTACTTGCTCGTGAAATAAAGATTCCTGTTGCATTCGGTCACGATGTTCGTACTGGTGCGCTTGCTGAACTCCGAAATGGTGCTGCAAAAGGCCTAAATAATGCAATCTTTATCCCTATTGGTACCGGAATTGCAGCCGCACTGATTATCGATGGTCAAATTAGATCATCCAATGGTTTTGCTGGAGAAATTGGTCATGTCAATGTTGGTGGGGAATTCAATTGTGTTTGCGGCAAAAAAGGATGTTTGGAAGCAGCCGCTTCTGCCCTTTCTATTACGAATGCATATGCGCAAGCATCTGGGAAAACAGGAACTAGTAGTGAAGAGATTGCAACACTTTCACAAAATGGTGATGCGATTGCTCAAAAAATATGGGAAAACGCTATGGCCTCTATTGCCACTGCATGCCAAATGCTTATAACTGTTCTCGCCCCTGAAGTAATTATTTTTGGTGGTGGCTTATCGCAATCAGGGAATTTGCTAATTGATCCAATTGCTAAATCTCTGGGTGAGTCACTTACATTTCAAAAAGTCCCACAATTAGTTATTGCTCACTACGGCGCTCAGGCTGGAACTATTGGTTGCGCAATGTTGGCACTTGATTTACTTCCTAATGGAGGTAACTAAGATGATTATCCAAGCCTCCTCTGGTGTTGTAGAAGGCGCCTTAAGAAAAAATTTTTGGTTAGAGATATCAAATAACACGATTTCTCATATCGAAAATGGGGCAAATGAAAAAGCTGACAAAGTAATTGAAGGCATCCTTATTCCTGGTTTTGTCGATATTCATTGCCATGGTGGCGGTGGTGCATACTTTTCATCCCCTGACCCAGAAGATATTGATCGAGTAATTGATGCTCATGCCCAACATGGGACAACATCAATGCTTGCAAGCTTGGTGAGTGAACCAATTGAAAAACTAATTGAACAAATCAAAAGAATTAATCCATATGTAGGAACTAGCGCGATAAAGGGAATTCACCTGGAAGGTCCTTATCTTTCACATGCTCGCTGTGGTGCGCATGATCCATCACTATTGCGCACCCCATCAGTAAAAGAACTACAACGATTACTCGATGCCGGGCAAGGCAATATTTCAATGATTACTCTGGCTCCCGAGTTAGAAGGGGCACTGGATGCAATTGATTTCCTTGTTGAAGAAGGCGTAGTTGTTGCACTTGGCCACACTGAAGCAACTGCTCATATTGCACTTGAAGCCATCGATTACGGCGCAACAATTATTACTCACTTCACAAATGGAATGCCAAAACTTGGAAATGATGCAGGAACAATTTCTGAAGTAGCACTGGCCGATGATCGGTTATCTCTTGAATTGATTTTGGATGGAGCACATATAAAGAAAGAAGACACTGAAGAGATTCTTGCCTTGGCATCCCATAGATCTATTCTTGTTACAGATGCAATCTCTGCTGCGGGAAGTATTGATGGACAATACAAAATCGGTGAACTCGATGTTGATGTGTCTGAGGGAATAGCAAGGCTTGTTAGCAATAAGTCTCTGGCAGGAAGTACCTTGACTATGGATCGCGCATTTATGAAGCTACATAAGGATTTCAAGGTTTCCATCGAGGATGCTGTTAATTCTTCTTCCGCGCTTCCTGCTGGAGAAATTGGTATGGGCAATGTCGGCGAGATTGCACTTGGAATGAGTGCAGATTTGTTAGAACTCACACAAACAGGAGAGGTAGTTATAATTCACTGATGACACTAGAAAATAATCGCAAGGCCGCGTATGACTTTTTTGATCAAATTTGGAATAAGAGAGATGAGAGTGCAATTGATCGCTTTATCGCTCTCGATGCTGCAGGAAATGACCCGAAATTCGGTGTTGGGCGTGAAAGTTTTAGAGAACAATGGAAAAAGTGGCAAGCAGCTTTTCCTGATCTTCACTTTGATGTTCAAGAAGTAATTTGTGAAGGCAATCGCGTTGTCTCCCGTTGGCATCTGACTGGAACACACACTGGCGCAGAATTTCTTGGTCAGCCACCAACTGGAAATAAGGTCTCAGTAGATGGTGTCAGTATCGACACAATCAAAGACGGAATTGTCCTAGATGGATTTGATGCGTGGGATTCTCTTGGATTTAGACAACAACTTGGAATTCTTCCTAAAGATTAGAAAACCAATAGCGCCAACCAGTGCTAAGCCAACCCACTGCCAAAAAGAAATTGGGAATGGCTTGTGCGCAGGTAAATCAGCGCTGCGAGCACTTTTTGAGCCATCAAGAACTAATGTAGAAACCACGCCCGCATGATCTGTTGCTAAACAAATTCCAGAATCTGGAGCTGCGATTCCCATACGCTGCGCTATTTCTTGTGTATTACCAATCTGTTCTTCATTAGAACATTGCCATGTGTTCTCATTTTCTGGCCACGTGTTCCCGATAATTTCTGAAGAAATCTCTTTGATCCCATTTCTAATGAATACATAATCTAGTCGGTCACTAAATCCATATTTATTGCCCATTTTTTTTGCTTCATCAAATCTCATACCGTCAGGACCAGCCAGTAATGCACTCATTCCCCATGAATAGTTCTCTGGAAGTAATGGATTCGGATCTGCTTCCATATATCCAGCATCACGCATCGTCCAATAAGCACTGCAATTATGTTTTTGTACTGGGCAGGCATCACTTTCAATTGGTTGTTCGCCAGGATTTGGCGCATCTAGAGGACGTGGATCGCGTGGATCAGAATTGAAATCACCAAGGACCACAAGTGGCATCGTTGTGTTTTCAAGATCATTGACTAATTGCGTTGCTTGCTTAGCTGCATTAGGAACTTTCCCTTCGTCCCAAATAGATTCCAAGTGGGTTGTAACAAATCGAACTGGTTGATTCCCAATAGATATATCTGCCCAGGTATAGCCACGATAAATAGTCATCAGCGTTGGAACAATGCTGTATGTGTCTACATATTCTGTGTTTCCAACTTTTAGAACTTTATCTGCTAACTCTTTCTTGATTGCTAGTGCATCACCAATTACAAAACCACATGCAGCTTTGTCTTGACCAAATAGAGGTTGGAAAGTTGAAGGGTCATTGACCATCGTCAGAAAAGGAACCGCGGCTATTGAATACCCTGGGTTGAAAGCTTCTTTCCCATCAAATTTTGCCAGCACATATTCACTTCCTTGTGCCTTTGTAGCTTCTAGAAATTGCTTTGTAAAATTTAGAACTTCGACCTTTTTACTCCACGCATTCTTCTTGCAATACCAAATAGTTGCTTCTTGTATCCCAATAACATCAGCATCATTGCTAATCGCTTCTTGCGCCAATTTTGGTGCGCGCTGTGCGAAATCATTAGCCTTTACTTGGCTCCACATAAATTGCGCAGCAGCAGGAAAATCAGGAATTAGTTTGAGCGCTATTCCAACATCTGCGCCTAGGTAGAGATTTCGGGATAAAACAGTTACTTGGTTATCGCTAGCTTGAGCGGATGCCGGAACGAGAAATGAAAATGTTAATGCGATGGCGAAGAAGAGACGCTTCATGCCTGCAATGCTAGAACCTAAAGCGTCCAAGAGGAATGAAGTGGGCGTCCTTCTGCATAGCCAGCAGAAGACTGGATTCCAACAACTGCTTTCTCGGCAAACTCCTCAAGATTCTTCGCTCCGGCATATGTACATGAAGAACGTAGTCCAGCAATGATTTCATCGAGTAGATCTTCAACTCCTGGACGAGCGGGATTGAGATACATGCGAGATGTAGAAATTCCCTCTTCAAAAAGAGATTTACGTGCGCGATCGAATGCATCTTCAGAAGATGTACGCGCTGCTACTGCGCGAGCAGATGCCATTCCAAAAGATTCTTTGAATAGTCGACCATTTGAATCGCGTTGCAAATCTCCGGGTGATTCATATGTTCCAGCAAACCAAGAGCCAATCATTACTTGCGATGCACCGGCCGCTAGCGCTAGTGCGACATCGCGAGGATGACGAACGCCGCCATCTGCCCACACTGATTTTCCTAATTTTTTCGCTTCAGCTGCGCATTCCAATACAGCGGAAAATTGTGGTCTGCCAACACCTGTTTGCATACGTGTAGTACACATTGCGCCAGGACCAACGCCAACTTTAATTATGTCGGCACCTGCTGCAACTAAATCACGAACCCCGGCGGCTGTAACAACATTGCCGGCAACGATTGGAACGGTTGGATTAATTGCGCGAATAGCTTTGAGGGCATCAATCATTTTCTTTTGATGTCCATGAGCGGTATCAACAACAAGTACATCTGCTCCTGCATCGATTAGCGCTTTTGCTTTCGCAGCAACATCACCATTGATTCCAACAGCTGCTGCAATACGCAAGCGCCCCTTTGAATCCAATGACGGTGTATACAAAGTGCTACGTAGTGCACCAACACGTGTAAGGATTCCAACAAGTTCACCATTTGCCGAAACTACTGGAGCAAGTTTGCGGCGATTGTTATGCAAGAATTCAAAAGCCTCTTTAGCCCCGTATGTGTCAGGCAAAGTAATTAGGTCTTTGCTCATAACATTTTTGAGTTGGGTAAATCGATCAACGCCTTCGCAATCTTCCTCAGTCACGATTCCAACAGGTTGATTCTTATCCAATATAACTATTGCTCCGTGTGCTCTTTTGTTGAGCAAGCTAACCGCATCTGCAACTGTTTGATCCGGAGATAAAGTAATTGGTGTATCGAAAAATACATGACGCGATTTCACCCATGAAATAACATCACTCACAATAACGATTGGAATATCTTGTGGAATAACACTTATTCCGCCGCGACGAGCAATGGTTTCTGCCATTCGTCGGCCAGAAATTGCGGTCATATTTGCTACAACTAAAGGAATTGTTGTTCCAGATCCATCATGTGAGGCTAAATCAACTTCCATTCGACTTGAAAGCTCGGAATGGCTTGGCACCATGAATACATCGTCATAGGTGAGGTCATACGTGGGTGTATTTAAGAATCG
>WLDA01000053.1 GCA_009705025.1 Actinomycetota bacterium
CGCAAAATAACAAATGCAACGATTCCTTGCCCAGTCATTGCATCAGCTGCGCCAACAACAGCTGCCTCAGCAACTGATTCATGTGAAACCAATGCAGATTCAACTTCGGTAGTTGATATACGGTGACCCGAAACATTCATAACATCGTCTACACGCCCGAGTAACCAAATAGCACCGTCGTTATCGAGCTTTGCGCCATCGCCTGCAAAGTAAATATTTTTAAAGCGTGACCAATAAGTCTCTTTGTAGCGCTCGTTCTCGCCCCAAATTCCACGCAACATTGATGGCCATGGTTGATCCAAGATAAGAAATCCTCCGTGTCCATTTCCTACTTCATTCGCCGAGTCATCAACAACTTTTGCACTTATTCCAGGAAGTGGTCCCATTGCAGAACCTGGTTTAGTTGCAGTTACTCCTGGCAAAGGTGAAATCATGATTGCACCTGTTTCTGTCTGCCACCATGTATCAACAATTGGGCAGCGATTCCCACCAATTATTTCGCGGTACCACATCCATGCTTCAGGATTAATTGGTTCACCCACTGAGCCAAGCAAACGTAGTGATGAAAGATCGTGCGCCTTTGGAAATTCATCGCCCCACTTCATCCACGTGCGAATAAGTGTTGGTGCGGTATACAAAATACTTACGCCATATTTTGCAATGATTTCAAAAATGCGACCTTTGTGTGGTGTATCTGGTGTGCCTTCATACATTACTTGTGTTGCGCCATTTATTAGTGGGCCGTAGACAACATAAGAGTGGCCCGTTACCCAACCAACATCAGCAGTGCACCAATAAACATCTGACTCTGCTTTGATATCGAAAACCATCTTGTGCGTGTAAGCCACTTGAGTGAGATAACCACCAGTAGTGTGAAAAATTCCTTTTGGTTTAGCAGTTGTTCCCGATGTGTAAAGAATGAATAGTGGATGCTCAGAATCAAAGAATTCAGGCTTATGTTCACTGCTTTGGCGACCCATAATTTCGTGCCACCAAATATCGCGCGCAGCATCCCACGCAGTTTCTTGCTTTGTGCGTTGTACAACTAAGACTTTTTCAACATTTGTTGCACCTTTGAGCGCTTCATCTACTGCAGGCTTGAGTGCAAATGCAGCACCTTTTCTAAAACCACCATCGGAAGTAATAACTAACTTTGCATCTGCATCTTGGATTCGTGACAAAAGCGCATCTGCTGAGAAACCACCAAAGACAACTGAATGGGGTGCACCAATACGTGCGCACGCCAACATTGCAATGGCTGCTTCTGGAATCATTGGCATGTAGATAGCAACGCGATCGCCTGCTTTAATTCCAAGTTCGATAAGAGCGTTCGACGCTTTCTTTACATCTGTCAATAACTCTGAATATGTAATATCGCGAGAATCCCCAGGTTCTCCTTCAAAGTGAAAAGCAACTCGATCACCGCGTCCTGCTTCGACATGGCGATCCAATGCGTTGACTGTCGCGTTTATTTTTCCGCCAACAAACCATTGTGCAAATGGTGGCTGCCAATCAAGAATTTGATTCCATTTCTTATCCCACGTTAACTCTTCGGCTTGCTTAGCCCAAAAAGCTAGACGATCAGATTCAGCTTCTGTATATAAAGAGGCCTTTCCATTTGCTGCAGCACTAAATTCTGAGCTCGGTGCAAATGTGCGCTCTTCGCTGAGTAAGTTTTCGAGGGAATCTTTTTCTTGGCTCATAGCACTTGAGATTACTAGTTCAGCCCTATTTATCAACAGTCTTTTTTGATGAGACTTTTTTCTCAGGCAAGTTGGTGAGGATGCGCACTCAATTCATCCAAAAAACTCCAACGAAAGAAGAGAACTATGGGCTTTGCCGCATTCCTCCTCGCATTTATCAAATTTCTCATGAACCCAACGATGATCATGGCCTTTGCCAACCTTTTATCTAAAGCGCTCAAAACCCTTGGCTAAGGCGCGAGGCTGGAAACGCCTCAATAAGTAGGCGTAATTTCCGAGTTAGTGCCAATTAGTGAGAGGATACGTCGTAAGCCTCTCATCGGCCCAATGGTGCGCACGGTATGAGATTTACACCTTGAGCCGAATAATTTGGAGCCTAAATGCCAATTGCAACCCCCGAAATTTATGCCGAAATGTTGGATCGCGCTAAAAAAGGCGCTTTTGCATATCCAGCAATCAATGTTTCATCATCACAGACCATCACTGCAGCTATTCGTGGATTTGCCGAAGCGCAATCAGATGGAATCATTCAATTTTCATGGGGCGGTGCTGAATATGCATCTGGCTCAACAATCAAGAAGATGGTTGATGGTGCAGTAGCGCTCGCCGAATACGCACATATCGTTGCTAAGAATTACAACGTACATATTGGTATTCACACTGATCACTGCCCAGCTGAAAAGCTCGATGGATTTATGAAGCCACTTCTTGCACTTGGCGCAGAGCGAATCAAGTCAGGTAAAGCACCACTATTCAACTCACATATGTGGGATGGCTCAGCAGTTGATATGAAAGAAAATATGAAAGTTGCTGCAGAGATGCAGAAGATGTCAATTGCCGCAAAGACAATTCTTGAAATTGAAATCGGTGTTGTTGGCGGAGAAGAAGATGGTGTTGAAGCAAAGCACGATGCAAAGCTCTACTCGACTCCTGAAGATGCACTTATGACTATCGAAACTTTGGGTTCTGATCCAAGTACTCGCTACATGGTTGCTGCAACATTTGGAAACGTTCATGGTGTTTATAAGCCAGGAAACGTTGTATTGCAACCAAAGATTCTTCGCACATTGCAAGATGCTGTTTCTAAGAAGCTTGGACTTCCTGAAGGAAGTAAGCCTATGGACCTTGTTTTCCACGGTGGATCAGGCTCACTTCTTACTGAAATTCGCGAATCACTCGACTACGGTGTTGTGAAGATGAATATTGATACTGATACTCAATATGCATTTACACGTCCTGTTGTTGATCACATGCTAAAAAATTACGACGGCGTTCTAAAAATTGATGGCGAAGTTGGAAATAAGAAGTCTTACGATCCACGCGCATGGGGCAAAGCCGCAGAAGCTGGCATGGCTGCACGTATTGGTGTTGCTTGCGAAGATCTTCGCTCAACTGGTACATCACTACTCAAGTAATTTCACTGTAAGAGAAAGGCTTTACCAATGCCTGCGATAGTTCTTCTTGGCGCTCAATGGGGCGACGAAGGCAAGGGTAAAGCTACAGATATTCTCGGTGACCGCGTTGATTATGTTGTTCGTTATCAAGGCGGAAACAACGCGGGTCACACAGTTGTAATTGGCGATCAAAAATATGCACTGCACTTATTACCTTCCGGAATATTGAGTCCAAACGTAATTCCAGTAATTGGAAATGGTGTCGTGATTGATCCAGGTGTACTGCTTGAAGAAATCAGAGGATTAACAGAGCGCGGTATTGATTGCAGCAAGTTAGTAATTAGTACCAATGCACATTTGATTACTCCGTATCACCGTACAATCGATAAAGTTTCAGAGCGCTTCTTGGGTAAATCAAAGATTGGAACAACTGGTCGTGGCATTGGACCAGCTTATGCAGACAAGATTAACCGAATCGGTATTCGTGTTCAGGATTTGTTTGATCCATCAATCTTGCGCCAAAAACTTGAAGCAGCGCTTCGCGACAAAAACCAAGTACTTATCAAGGTTTTCAATCGAAAAGATATTGAAGTTGATGAAGTTCTTACAGAGTATTTGGCATATGCAGAAATATTGCGTCCATATGTTGCCGACACTGTTTTGCTTTTAGATCAAGCACTCAAAGCAGGAAAGCAAGTACTGCTCGAAGGTTCACAAGGAACACTGCTCGATGTTGATCATGGAACATATCCATTCGTAACATCAAGTAATCCAACTGCAGGCGGCGCTTGTACAGGTAGTGGAATCGGACCGACAAAGATTGGTCGCGTTATTGGAATTGTTAAGGCATATACAACTCGTGTTGGTAGCGGACCTTTCCCAACTGAATTATTCGATGAAGATGGCGAAAAACTTCGCACTATCGGTGGTGAAATCGGTGTAACAACTGGTCGCGCACGTCGCTGTGGTTGGTATGACGCACCTATCGCACGCTATGCAGTGCGTGTAAATGGGCTCACTGATTTCTTCCTAACAAAACTCGATGTTCTAACTGGTTGGGAAAAAATTCCAGTCTGCGTTGCATACGAGATTGATGGCAAGAGAGTAGAAGAACTTCCATCATCACAATCCGATTTTCACCATGCAAAACCTATATATGAATATTTAGATGGTTGGAAAGAAGATATTTCTGGAGCGCGCAAACTTAGTGAACTCCCAAAGAATGCTCAGGCATACATTGCATTCCTTGAAAAAATCTCTGGTGCGCCAATGAGTGCAATTGGTGTTGGGCCTGGTCGAGATCAAACAATAGTTGTAAAGGATTTCATCTAAATATGAAAATCCTCCTAGTTGGAAGCGGCGGGCGAGAGCACGCACTTGCACTAGGACTACAGGCAGATCCAGAGTGCAGTGAACTTCACGTTGCACCAGGTAACCCAGGCATCGCAGAGATTGCAATCACCCATCCACTAGCCATTACAGATAATTCGGCAATAGTTGTACTCGCTCAAAAAATCGGCGCAGAGCTTGTTGTTATTGGTCCTGAAGTTCCGTTAGTAAATGGCGTGGCAGATGAATTACGCCGAGTAGGAATTGCAACATTTGGACCTTCGAAAGTAGCAGCGCAGTTAGAAGGATCAAAGACTTTTGCGAAAGAAGTTATGTCAGATGCAGGAGTACCAACTGCTAAGAGTTTCACTTGCACAACACAATCCGAAATTGAAAATGCATTGGATTCATTTGGTGCACCATATGTTGTAAAAGATGATGGCTTAGCAGCGGGCAAAGGTGTTGTCGTAACTAGCGATCGAACAGAAGCGCTAAATCACGCATTAGCATGTCAAAGAGTTGTCATTGAAGAATATTTAGATGGCCCAGAAGTTTCATTATTTGGAATTAGCGATGGTCACACAATTCTTGCAATGCATCCGGCACAAGATTTCAAACGCGCAGGTGATAACGATGCTGGACCAAATACAGGCGGGATGGGTGCATATTCACCTTTGCCATGGGCACCAAGTGACATTATTGAAGATACATACAAACAAGTATTGGCTCCGATGATTGCGGAAATGGCCGCACGCGGAACGCCATTTGTAGGTCTTTTATATGCCGGCCTTGCACTCACTGATCATGGAACTCGCGTCATTGAATTCAATGCTCGCTTTGGTGATCCTGAAACTCAAGTTCTAATTCCACGATTAGTAACACCACTTGCATCACTTTTATATAAGGCTGCAACAGGAAATCTAGGAGACACACAATTGCAATGGCGTGATGATTCAGCAGTCACAGTAGTACTTGCTGCCGATGGTTATCCAAGTGCACCAAAGAGTGGCTCACCAATTGCATCAATTCCAAAAATTGATCAGGTACAAATTTTTCACGCAGGTACTGCAATGGATGGAAATGGACTTGTATCTGCAGGTGGGCGAGTAATGACAGTGACTGGAATTGGCTCTGATCTAACCGAAGCTCGCAACCGTGCATATCGAGCAATCTCACAGATTGACCTCGAGGGCTCCTTTTATCGAAGCGATATCGCCCTCAATGCGTCGGTGGCGGAGAAGGGCAACTAAATGGCAGATAATTCACCAGTGAGTCTTCTAGCAGATAGGTATGCATCGAGTGCGATGCGCGAAATATTTGCGCCTGAGGCCAAAATAATTGCTGAGCGTAAATTATGGATTGCCGTCATGCGTGCACAATCCAAGCTTGGACATAAAATTTCTAATGATGTAATTACAGATTACGAGAAAGTAATTACAAAAGTTGATCTTGCTTCAATCGATAAAAGAGAAAAAGAAACTCGTCATGATGTAAAAGCACGTATTGAAGAATTCAACGCACTTGCTGGTCACGAAGCAATTCATGCAGGAATGACAAGTAGAGACCTAACAGAAAATATTGAAGAGCTGCAAATAAAGAACGGTCTAGCACTTGTCCACGATAAAACAGTGTCGCTACTTGCTCGCCTTGGCGAACGCGCGGTTGAGTTCAGTGATCAACCAATTGCTGGTCGCTCTCATAACGTTCCTGCACAAATTACAACACTCGGGAAAAGATTTGCTTCCGCTGCAGAAGAATTACTCTTTGCATTTGCACGACTAGAAGCGCTTCAAGAGCGTTATCCAATGCGCGGAATCAAAGGTCCAGTTGGAACTGCGCAAGATTCAATTGATTTACTGGGTACATCCGCGCTTCATGCTGATTTAGAAAATGCAATTGCGCGAGAATTAGGCTTTGATCATGTTTTGGATTCAACAGGTCAGATTTATCCGCGATCATTTGATTACGATGTTGTGACAACGCTTGTGCAATTATCGGCAGCACCTTCATCTTTTGCTACATCTATTCGACTGATGGCAGGGGCAGAGTTAGTTACTGAGGGATTCAAAGCTGGCCAAGTTGGCAGTAG
>WLDA01000054.1 GCA_009705025.1 Actinomycetota bacterium
CAAGAAGGCAGCAGCTAAGAAGGCAGCTCCAAAGCGTCGCAAGAAGGCAGCAGCTAAGAAGGCAGCTCCAAAGCGTCGCAAGAAGGCAGCAGCTAAGAAGGCAGCTCCAAAGCGTCGCAAGAAGAAGGCAGCAGCTCCAGCAGCTGCTCCAAAGAAGCGCCGCCGCAAGAAGGCAGCAGCTAAGTAATATATTAAATAAAAAAGCCCGCCACTTTATGTGGCGGGCTTTTTTTATATCTATTTATTTTTCATCAATTGGATTGGTTCGCAAACTCTCTTCAACTTTTTCAAAGATTGTTGCAATTGCAATTTGATCTTGCTTGGAGAGAAGATCAACAAATCTAGAACGAACACTTTCAACGTGATCAGGGGCAGCAGCCACAATTGCTTTCCATCCCTTAGGTGTCATCACTGCAAAGTAGCCCCTCTTATCTATTGGGCATGCCTCGCGTTTTACCCAGCCCTCTTTCTCCATCACCTTCATGCGATGTGAAAGGCGTGAGCGAGAGAGCATCGCGATATCGGCTAATTCGCTCATACGCATTCGACGCTCTGGAGCATCGCTGAGTTGAGCCAAAATTTCATAGTCAGGCATTGATAAATCATGGGCTTGGAGGTCTGAATCAAGGGCTTCTAATAAGCGCCTACTTGCAACGATATATCGGCGCCAGGCTTGCATTTCGGAGGGGGTAAGCCACTTTGGAGCTGAGGTTGTAATCTTGCGCTGCGCCATACGATGATTCTACCTCTACTTGTTGAATCTTCAACTACTTTATAAGGATGCACTCCATGAGCAAATCAACTAGCGGCCTTGATAGCGCCCACATCGATTCATCCGTTCGAATTCAAGACGACCTTTATCGTCACTTCAACGGGGCGTGGCTCAAGGAAGCAGTTATCCCATCGGATCGTTCAGCCGATGGTGCCTTCTATGCCCTTCGCGATCAGTCCGAAGCTCATGTTCGCGAAATCATCGAGAGTGCAACAGGATCTGGTGAGGCCCAACAAATTGGCGATCTATATCGATCTTTTATGAATACGGATGCGATCGAAAAATTAGGTACCTCCGTGTTGACTGAAGATTTAGCGGCCATCAATGCAATTACAAATGCAACAGAATTTATTGCCACATTGGCTCGCCTAGAAATTGGTGGGCTCAGTGGAGTATTCGGTGCCGGCATTTACACCGATGCGATGGATTCGACAACAAATATTATTTACTTAGGACAAGGTGGAATTTCACTACCGGATGAGTCCTACTATCGCGAAGAACAATATGCACCAATTCGCGAAGCCTTCTTAATTCACGTTGCCAAGATGTTCGAACTCGTTGGAATTTCAGGTGGTGCGCAAAAGGCGCGCAAGATTATGGATTTGGAAACAAAGATCGCGAGCGCCCACTGGGATCAAGTCAAAGAGCGCGATGCAACCCTTACCTATAACAAGCATTCGCGAGCAGAGCTAGAAGCCATCTCGGTTGGCTTTGACTGGAGCCTTTATTTGAAGGCGGGGGAAATTCCACCTCGAGCCTTTGAAAGCGTTGTTGTTCGCGAACCATCATTTTTTAGCGCCGTAGGAAAAATGATTGCCGACTTCGATCGCGACTCTTGGGTTGACTGGCTTGAATGGCAACTCATCTCAGGTTCAGCTGCATATTTGAACCAAGCAATCGTTGAGCAAAACTTTGCTTTCTATGGCACCACCCTTTCTGGCACCCCCGAACTTCGCGAGCGCTGGAAGCGCGGAGTCTCACTTGTGGAGGGATCACTCGGTGAAGCCGTAGGAAAGGTATATGTCGAAAAGTATTTCCCTCCTGCTGCAAAAGAGCGCATGCAAGAACTGGTTGCTAATTTGATTGAGGCATATCGCGTCAGCATCGAAGGCCTGGATTGGATGAGCGCCGAGACAAAGGTCAAGGCACTAGAAAAGCTCCGTAAGTTCACGCCAAAAATTGGTTACCCAGATAAATGGCGTGATTTTTCAAGCCTGGTTATTACACCCGATGATTTGATGGGAAACCTCACCCGCGTTACACATTTCCAACGCGATTATGAATTAGCAAAGATTGGCGCACCTGTAGATCGCTCCGAGTGGTACATGACCCCTCAAACAGTCAATGCTTATTACAACCCTGGCATGAATGAAATTGTCTTTCCTGCCGCTATTTTGCAGCCACCATTTTTTGGTCTTAGCGCCGATGATGCGGTCAACTATGGCGGTATTGGTGGCGTCATTGGCCACGAAATCGGCCATGGCTTTGATGATCAGGGCTCTAAATATGATGGCGATGGAAATATGGTCGACTGGTGGAACGATAGTGATCGCGCAGAATTTGAAAAGCGCTCTAACGCCCTCATCGCTCAATACAACTCACTACATCCTGAAGAGACTCCTGATATCACAGTCAATGGAGCGCTGACCGTTGGTGAAAATATTGGAGATCTAGGTGGAATCACTATTGCGTATAAGGCATACAAGATTTCACTCGGTGGCAAGGAAGCACCAGTAATCGATGGCCTCACTGGTGATGAGCGATTCTTCCTTTCGTGGGCACAGATCTGGCGAGGCAAAGTTCGCCCTGAAGAATTGCGCCGACGCATTGCAACGGATCCTCACTCCCCTGCAGAATTTAGATGCAACGCCATCGTTTCAAACTTCACTCCTTTCTATGAAACATTTGGCCTGACAAAGGATGATGCTCTTTGGCTCGATGAATCAGAGCGAGTTGCAATTTGGTAATTTTGTAATGGGTAAGGATTTCTCATTTGAGATAAAACATTCGCAAGAAAATTCACTTGCTCGTGTTGGAACAATCTCGACTCCTCATGGAGATATTCAAACCCCTGCCTTTATTCCTGTTGGCACAAAAGCAACTGTGAAATCTGTACTGCCAGAGTCAATGCGCGATCTTGGTTCGCAAGCACTGCTGGCTAATGCCTACCATCTCTATTTACAGCCAGGCCCTGATGTCCTTGATGAGGCTGGCGGGCTTGCACAATTTATGAATTGGAATGGTCCAACATTTACCGATAGCGGTGGCTTCCAAGTTTTATCACTTGGTGTAGGTTTCAAAAAAGTTCTCGCAATGAATGCCGATACTTTCAGAGCCGATGATGTCATTGCCGACAATAAGGAGCGCTTAGCCCATGTCGATGATGAGGGCGTGACATTCAAGTCCCACCTCGATGGCTCCATGCATCGCTTTACTCCCGAAATTTCTATGCAGGTCCAACATCAAATTGGTGCCGACATTATTTTTGCCTTCGATGAATGCACCACTTTGCATAACACCCGTAAATATCAAGAGTTAGCAATTGATCGCACTAATGCCTGGGCAATTCGTTGCCTCGATGAACATCAACGCCAGACAGATTTGCGAGTAGGCAAGCCATACCAAGCTCTTTTTGGAGTTATCCAAGGGGCTCAATATGAAGACCTTCGCAAGAAAGCAGCCGCCGACATGGGCGCTATGCAATCTTCTGGTATTTCATTCGATGGCTTTGGAATTGGCGGGGCTCTTGATAAAGATTCTCTTGGCACAATCGTTACCTGGGTCAATGAAGTGCTTCCAGAAAATAAGCCAAAGCATTTATTGGGTATTGGCGCCCCAGAAGATCTCTTTGTCGGGGTTGAAAACGGAATAGATACATTCGATTGCGTTCTTGCATCGCGAATTGCACGTACTAGCGCTGTCTATACGATGGAAGGGCGTTTTAATGCCTCTAACGGGGCCTATAAGCGCGATTTCAACGCAATAGATGACGAATGCGACTGTTACACCTGTACGCACTACACACGGGCCTATATCAACCATTTATTCCGCGGTAAGGAAATTCTTGCGGCAACACTTGCAACTATTCATAACGAGCGCTTCATTGTCCGACTCGTTGATCAGATGCGACAAGCACTACTGGATGGAAATTTCGCCGACATGAAGGCCGATTTCTTAGGGCGCTACAAGCACCGTTCGGGACAGGCTAACGATTAGTTTTTAGCGGCAAGGCGAGCTTCGCGGCGAATTCGCTGCTCTGCTGGATCTGGCACTGGAACAGCTGCAATCAGACGACGCGTGTAAGCATTATCTGCATTTTGCAGAATCTGGTCACGATCACCAACTTCTACAAGTTCACCATTTTGCATTACCGCAATTCGGTGAGCCAAAATATCTACAACCGCTAAATCGTGACTGATGAATAGACATGCAAAGTTAAGTTTGCCTTGCAACTCTTGAAGTAAATCGAGGAAGCGAGCTTGTACAGATACATCGAGTGCTGATGTTGGTTCATCGGCAATCAAGAGATCTGGGGTCAGAGCAAGTGCTCTAGCAATTCCAACGCGTTGGCGCTGACCACCTGATAATTCGTGTGGATAACGGTTGCGGTAACTGCGTGGCAGTTCTACTTGATCAAGTAAATCTTCAACTTTATGAGCCAAATCAGATCCCTTTGCTAAGCCCGCCAAGAAAATTGGCTCTCCAATGCTCTCCCCAATAGGAAGGCGTGGATTGAGCGAGCTCGCTGGGTCTTGGAAAACAATGCCCGTGTGGCGACGAATTGAGAATAAATCTTTTTGTGATGCATGGCTTATATCTTTACCAACAAGTTCAATCTTTCCCTCTTTGATTGGCAATAAACCAATAGATGCGCGTCCCACTGTTGTTTTTCCAGAACCTGATTCTCCTACGAGTCCAACAATTTCTCCGCGGAAAATCTCTAAGTTGAAATTCTTTACAGCAACGAATGCAGGGATGCGTCCGCGCTTTGGATATTCAATCGTGACATTTTCAAGTTTGAGAACAGGCTCTTTGTCGGTAATTTCAAGAACACGCTTTACTGAAGATCCAAGTTTTGGAACAGATCCCAAAAGCTCTTTTGTATATGGATGCTGCGGGCGATTGAAGATTTGGTCTGCGCTGCCATGCTCGACAGTGAGCCCATCTTTCATAACAAGGATTTCATCGGCCATATCTGCCACAACACCCATATCGTGAGTGATGAGCAAGATTGCAGAGTTAAGTTTATCTTTGAGTCCGCGCATCAAATCCAAAATTTCTGCTTGTACTGTTACATCCAGAGCCGTTGTTGGTTCATCTGCAACTAATAATCCCGGGTCACATGCAAGGGCTTGAGCAATCATTGCGCGTTGGCGCTGCCCACCAGATAGTTGGTGTGGATATTTATTGATTGATTTTTCAGGATCTGGAATATCAACCATGCGAATAAGTTCAACTGCGCGCTCATGTGCCTCTTTAGGACCAATATCAAAGTGGTTGCGCAAAGTCTCAACAATTTGGAAACCGATTGTGTATACAGGATTGAGAGCCGTCATTGGTTCTTGGAAAATATATGCAACTTCGCGACCGCGGCTCTTGCGCAATACTGAAGGGCTTGCATCGAGCATCTCGATATCTTTTACTTTAACGCTTCCAGACATACGCGCATTAGATGCAAGCAAACTCATAAGACCTAGCGCTGTTGTCGATTTACCAGAGCCAGATTCGCCCACGATTGCTAAAACTTCACCTGGCTTGAGTTCGAAGTTCATATTGATAGCAGCTGGATACCAAGTGCCATCTACCCAGAAATCAACGCAAAAATCCTTTACTTTCAAGATTGGATCAGACATGGTCCACCTCATCCTGTGTAAAGATTGGTGCATGAGCAATAGTGAAACTTTTCGCCCCATCAGTGGAGTGATTAGCGCTTACATCGCTTACACGCTGATTGCGGTCATGGTTATCCAAAGTGTTCTCATTGGAACTTTGCACCAAGGACTCACTTCTATTGCCTGGGGTGTTCTCATCGGCATGGGCATCTATCTGGTTATGCACCGTCCCAAAATTATTCTCTTTGATGAAGGAATTACTATCGTCAATCCACTTCGCAACTTCACTATCGGTTGGGATAAAGTCGAAAATATTGGCGCTAAATACACTCTGACTATTTCCTTCGATAATCGCACTATCAATGCGTGGGCCGCTCCAGCGTCGGGTCGTTACAGTGCGCGTGCTCTTCACAGTAGTGATGTCAAAGGCCTGGGAATTGAGCACAACGGAAGCGTCGCTGCTGCCCACTCTCCGCGTTCTGATTCTGGTGCTGCTATCTACCGTGCGCGTATGCGTTATGAGAACTTTCTTACCCGCAGTAGTAATACTGATATTGCTACTTCCATTATCTTCAATAGAAGTGGCATCGCCATTATTGGTAGCGCTGTGCTCAGTTGCTTCGCTCTTTACATCTATCACTTCTGAGCCGCCTCTCTCTTGAGGCGTACAGCGCGCTCTCTATCTTTTTTAGTAATGCGACGGCGCTGACGTGGATCGAAAGCATCGCGAAGACCATCACCAATAAAGTTAATGCTTAGCGCAATCGAAATAATAAATAGACCTGGGTACCAGAAGAGCCATGGTCGAGTTGTAAATGATTCTTGATATTGGCTAATAAGGGATCCGAGTGAAACGTCAGGTGAAACAACACCAAAACCAAGATATGAAAGAGCGGTTTCTAGAAG
>WLDA01000055.1 GCA_009705025.1 Actinomycetota bacterium
CCTTGCTCGAAGAATCACTTGCGCGCTCCCTTGATCTTGCTGCAGCCATGGATTCTCGAGGGTATGGCTCAACACGTATTCGCTCTAAATATCGCGCAATTACATGGAACGGCGCAGATGCCGTCATTTGTTGTGTAAGTGCCCTCTCTCTGCTCTCCCCTGCTTTGATTTTGATTAGCGTTGCAACGCCATTTCTCTTTATCAAGCGAAAAGTTGCGGTGACTGCCTCATGATTAGATTCTCATCAGTCTCGCTGATTTATCCCAATTCAACTAAAACAGTTTTGGAAAATCTTTCACTCACTATCGATGAAGGTGAGTTCGTTTTAGTTATTGGGCCAACTGGATCTGGTAAATCATCTTTGCTGCGACTCATCAATGGCCTAGTCCCCCATCACACTGGAGGCATATTGGCCGGGGATATCCGCGTTGACGGAATCTCTACGCAAACAGTAAAACCAGGTGGCTTAGCTCATCTCATTGGAATCGTTGGTCAAAATCCCATCAATGGATTCGTTACAGATACGGTTGAAGAAGAGCTCGCATTTGGAATGGAGTCCCTCAATGTTGCACCCGATGTAATGCGCAAACGGGTTGAAGAAATACTTGATCTTATGAGTTTGGCGCCTCTGCGTAATCGCTCGCTTGCAACACTCAGTGGTGGCGAACAACAACGAGTGGCTATAGGAAGTGCATTAGTAATGCATCCAAAAGTTTTAGTACTCGATGAACCAACAAGTGCACTAGATCCAATTGCTGCTGAAGAAGTTCTCTCCATATTGCATCGCTTAGTACATGACCTTGGGATCACTGTTGTTGTTGCAGAACACAGATTAGAGCGCGTCATTCAATTCGCAGATCGCATCGTTCATATTGATGGACTAGGAAATACTCGAGTTGGCACTCCCGCTCAAATTATGATTGATTCCGATATTGCTCCACCAATAGTTCACTTAGCGAGAGCCCTTGGATTAGAAGATGTTGGACTTACAGTGCGCGACATGCGACGGATGAGTGAAGAAATACGTGGCGTCAACTATGTGCAAAGAGTTCATTTACAAGATGTCCCGGGTGAAGTGGTCATTAATCTTTCTGATGTTTCACTTTCATTTCCAAACAAAACGGTCCTCAAAGATATTAATCTAAAAATTTCCGCAGGTGAAGTTATTGCACTCATGGGACGAAATGGCGCAGGTAAGAGTTCACTTCTCAAGACAATTGTTGGATTGCATGCATGCAGCACTGGAAGCATTGACCTACTGGGAAATAATCCGCTCACGATTTCAGGTGCGAAACGCCGCGAAACTATTGGCTTTATTCCACAAGAGCCAAGTGATTTGCTCTACGGACAAAGCGTGCTCATGGAATGTCAGCAAGCCGATATTGATAACGAAATCGAAAAAGGTACAACCTTTGATTTGTTGAACGAACTCGTTCCGGGTATTTCCCCTAACACCCATCCGCGGGATCTATCTGAAGGACAACGTCTAGCACTTGCTCTCAGCGTTGTACTTTCAGCTAAACCTAAAATCCTAATTTTAGATGAACCAACACGAGGACTGGATTATCAAGCCAAGAACCACTTAGTGAACACTCTTCTGCGTTATGCCCGTGTTCTGGGTCGTACTGTAATTCTTGCAACCCACGATGTTGAACTTGTTGCAGAGCTTGCAACGCGAGTCATTTTCCTAGCAGATGGTGATTGCGTTGCTGATGGCAGGACTTTGGATGTACTTCTATCTTCTCCGGCATTCGCTCCGCAAGTTGCAAAAGTTATGTCACCACAGCCATGGTTGACAGTAAAAGATGTCATTAATGTTTTGGAACAAAATCAATGAAAACTTCGGCTTTAGTTCGTTTTCGTCCACGAACTCTATTTGTACTTGCTCTAACTTCAGCAATCAGTGCATGTGGTTTTATCTGGCCTTTTCTTATCAATACAAAATCAGTCCCATTAGCATCCATCTGTTTCTGGGCTGCATCGGCACTAGCGGTATCACTTGTCATCATTGAGATAAGTAATGAATCCTTAGACGCGAAATCAATTGCCCTCCTGGGCGTACTCACCGCGATTGTTGCTGCGCTGCGCCCCATTGGTGCTGGTGCTGTTGGAATCGAACCGATGTGGTTTGTTCTTATTTTGAGTGCGCGAGTCTTTGGCTCATCATTTGGTTTTATTTTAGGACTTACATCAATTCTCACTTCAGCATTACTCACTGGTGGAATTGGACCTTGGCTTGGTTATCAGTTATTCGCTGCTGGTTGGATCGGGCTCTTTGCTGGTTGGTTGCCAAAGAAAGTTAGAGGAAAGCCTGAAATATTTCTGTTGGCTCTTTATGCAATTGCAACATCTTTTATCTTTGGAGTTCTTATGGATCTGCAATTTTGGCCATGGGCACTGGGTTTGGATACACAACTTTCATATATTCCCCAAGGTGACATTGTTACGAATTTGCATCGCTTCATTATTTTCCATTTTGCAACGTCAATGGCCTGGGATATTCCTCGTGCAATTCTTACCAGTACGTTAATAATTTTTAGTGCTCCTGCAATTCTGGGAGCACTGCGTAGAACCAAATTTAGAGCTGCATTTGTAACGCCAATTGAATTTTTAGAAAGTAAGAGCGCTGCTATCGAACGTGCGAAGGAACTAAAGGCGCTTTAGTAACTTCGGCAATTGAGTCGCGTCCTCGCACATCAATGATGACTTGATCCCCTATGCAAACAGAGGGTGATAGAAGCGCCAGAGCGATTCCTTTCTTGAGCGAAGGCGAAAAAGTTCCACTAGTAACTTCACCAACAACCTCACCGTTTTGATTCTTCACACTCATATGAGCGCGCGGGATTCCGCGGTCCATCGATACCAATGCGTGCATCACACGAGGAGCACCTTTCTCTTTCTGTCCTCGCAGCACTTCGCTACCGATAAAGCTCTCCTTCTTCCAACCGACTGCCCAAGGTGCGCCGCCTTCAACAGGTGAAATTTCTAAACTCAATTCGTGACCATGAAGTGGGTAACCCATCTCGGTTCGCAATGTGTCACGCGCTCCAAGTCCACATACCTGACCGCCCATGGGAGTAATAATTTCTACGAGTGAATCCCAAACGGCCGATGCATCACTCCATGATGGAAGTAATTCATATCCATATTCACCCGTGTATCCAGTGCGACACAAGATCACATCCTTATCACCAATACTTACATGGGAAAAACTCATGTAATCAATATCAGATTTGATTCCGAGGGCTGCTAATACATCTGCAGATTTAGGTCCTTGCACAGCTATTACGGCAAAAGATTCATGTAAGTTTTCTACAACAATTCCAGATGGTGCACTTTTTTGTAAGACTTCAACTACATCTGAAGTATTGGATGCATTAGGAACTAGGAAAAGATCCTCTGCACTATTGCGGTAGACAATAAGGTCATCAATAACTCCGCCTTGGGGTGTACACAACATCGTGTATTGAGCCATTCCATCTGTGATGCGAGCCAGATCATTTGTGAAAGTTGCATTCAGAAATTCAAGTGCGCCTTTGCCTCGCACAGATGCTTTACCTAAATGTGAAACATCGAATATTCCAACCAATTCACGAACAGCGCTATGTTCGGCAAGAACGCCTGCCCCTGGATATTCAATAGGCATAAGCCAGCCACCAAAGTCAGCCATCTTGGCATTGAGGGCAAGATGCTTATCGTGGAGGGGTGAATTCTTCATTGCACCAATCTAGCAATATGAATTCTGCTTGCCTCTCTATTAGGCTCTGCTCATGTCAAAAATTCGCCTCAGTGATGGAATCATAAAAGATGATGTTTTAGTAATCGGCATTGCAAGCAATCCCAAGGGTGGGGTGGCAATTGAAGCCGGTGATTTATCTGTAGACACAAAGGCGCTGCTTGCTCTCCTTAGCGATATGGGTGCAACAGGTAAGGTCGACGAAATTGTAAAAATTCCAAGTAGCTTTGTCAGAATTATTGTTTTTACTGGTCTCGGTGCAAAATCAAGTTCATATAACCACGAAATACTTCGCCGCGCAGCAGGTGCAGCATCGCGCGCACTCGATGGAACAAAGAGTGCGACTTTTGCACTCCCAACTCCGAACCAAGAATCACTTGCAGCAGTTGCTGAAGGTGCGGCGCTGGGTGCGTATGCCTTTACAGAATTTCGTGGCTCATCAAAGAGTGATCAAAGAGCGCCTCTTACAAATATAACTATTCATAGTTCATTAGCTGCCAAAAAGGATTCAAAGGATGTCGCCGAACGCGCAGAAATAATTGCGCAATACACACATCTTGTTCGAGACCTCATCAATACTCCACCTAGTCACTTGACTCCTGATTCATTTACCAAAAAGGTAAGCGCTGCAGTAAAGAGTGCGGGCGGAGCGAAAGCTCGCCTAAAAGTAACAATCTGGGATGAGAAGCAACTCAAATCTCAAGGCTTTGGTGGAATTATCGGCGTTGGACAAGGTTCAGCTAATCCCCCACGTTTGATGCACATTTCATATTCGCCACTAAAGCCTAAGAAGAGTTATGCATTCGTTGGTAAAGGAATCACATTTGATACTGGTGGACTTGCTCTCAAACCTGCACAAGGTATGGAAGCGATGAAATCAGATATGAGCGGAGCAGCCGCTGTATGTGCAGCGGTACTTGCAATTGCAACTTTGAAACTTCCGATTGCAATTGATGCATGGGCGCCACTTGCTGAAAATATGGTTAGCGATAATGCAACGCGACCAAGTGACATCATCACAATTTTTGGTGGCAAAACAGTTGAAGTCCTCAATCCAGATGCAGAAGGCCGACTTGTCCTTGCAGATGCATTGATGAAAGCGCAGAAAGTAAATCCAAAGCTCGATGGAATTATTGATGTTGCAACATTGACAGGTGCCCAAGTCGTTGCACTTGGAACTCGCACGAGTGCTGCCATGACAAATAACGAAACATTTAGAGAAGAATTTTTGAATGCTAGCGCTCTCAGTGGCGAAGCATTCTGGCCAATGCCTCTTCCAGAAGAGTTACGTGCATCACTTGATTCACCAGTTGCAGATATTGCAAACTTAGGTGATCGAATGGGTGGAATGTTGGTTGCAGGTCTATTTCTCAAAGATTTCATCAATCCCCAACTCCCTTGGCTACATTTAGATATTGCAGGGCCAGCATTCAACGATGCAAAAGCTCATGGCTACACGCCAGTAGGGGGCACGGGAGTGGCAATGCGTTCACTTCTCGTTCTCGCCGAGCAAGCCTCAGTTCGGTAATTTGAGCCAAGGCTGGCAAGATAGGCACGTACCACTCGATGGTGATTGGAGTTTGATGTGTCGGTTTTCGATCTAGTAATTCTTGGCGGCGGCAGCGGCGGTTATGCATGCGCACTTCGAAGCGCACAACTTGGCCTAAACGTCGCACTGATCGAAGCAGATAAATTAGGCGGAACGTGCCTACACCGCGGATGTATCCCAACAAAGGCACTTCTTCATTCAGGTGAAATTGCAGATGGTGCCCGCGATGCGAGCCACTTCGGAGTCAATGCTCAATTTCTTTCAATGGATATGCCAGCAGTAAATAGTTACAAAGATGGTGTGATTTCAAAATTACATAAAGGTTTGCAAGGTCTAGTCAAGTCTCGAAACATTACATATATCGAAGGCCACGGAAAGCTCGTTGCTAAAGACACAATCGAAGTCAATGGCGAAAAAATAACCGGCAAGAACATCATCCTTGCAACAGGTTCATATGCACGTTCGTTGCCTGGTTTAGAAATTGATGGCGTGAAGATCATGACTTCAGATCACGCAACAAAATTAGATTACGTTCCAAAAAGTGTCATCGTTTTAGGTGGCGGAGTAATTGGTTCTGAATTTGCATCAGTATGGAAATCATTTGGAAGCGAAGTAACAATCATTGAAGGCCTTCCACACCTTGTTCCACTAGAAGATGAGTCATCAAGTAAGCAATTAGAGCGCGCATTTAGAAAGCGTGGAATCAATTTTGAGCTCGGAACTCGTTTCAAGTCTCACACAGTCACAGCCGATGGCGTCACTGTCACTCTCGAAGATGGCAAGACATTTACTGCCGAGATTCTTCTTGTTGCTGTTGGTCGCGGCCCTGTTTCGGCCAACCTTGGCTATGAAGCACAAGGAATCACAATGGATCGCGGTTACGTCCTAGTTGATGATAAATGCCGCACAAATATCCCTGGTATTTGGGCAGTCGGAGATTTGATTCCAACGCTTCAATTAGCACACGTGGGCTTTGCTGAAGGAATCTTGGTCGCAGAAGAGATTGCAGGACTCAATCCTAGACCAATCAATTATGACGGTATCCCACGCGTTACATATTCAGAGCCAGAAGTTGCATCCGTTGGTCTAACAACTGCGATTGCAAAAGAGCGCGGTTACGATGTTGTCGAACTCAACTACGACTTAGCTGGAAACGGAAAAGCA
>WLDA01000056.1 GCA_009705025.1 Actinomycetota bacterium
CCAATTTCAGCAGGATCAATATCTGCATGGATTACTTTTGCATTCGTTGCAAAGGTTGAAAGTTTTCCTGTTACACGATCATCAAAGCGTGCGCCAAGAGTAATCAGAAGGTCGGCTTTTTGAAGAGCAGTAACAGCAGCAACAGTTCCATGCATACCTGGCATACCAAGATGCAATGTATGACTATCTGGAAATGCACCACGTGCCATAAGTGTTGTTACAACTGGTGCGCCAAGAAGTTCCGCTAATTGCAAAAGCTCACGAGAAGCATTTGCTTTGATTACTCCACCGCCAACATAGAACACCGGCTTTGAAGATTGAGTAATTAGCGCTGCAGCATCAGCAATAGCTCCGCTATCTGGAGTTATCTGAGGATGGTAGCCAGGCAAGTTGATAGAGGTTGGCCATACAAATTTAGTTTCTTTTTGCAGTGCATCTTTTGCAATATCTACAAGGACGGGACCGGGACGACCAGAACCTGCAATATGAAAAGCTTCAGCAATAGCACGAGGAATATCATCAGGATTCGTAACTAAATAGTTGTGCTTTGTAAAAGGCATTGTGATTCCGCGAATATCAGCTTCTTGAAATGCATCTGTACCAATTGCAGCAGATGGAACTTGGCCAGTAATTGCAACAAGTGGAACTGAATCCATTGCAGCATCTGCAAGTGGTGTTACAAGGTTTGTTGCACCAGGACCTGATGTTGCAATACAGACGCCAACGCGACCTGTTACTTGGGCATAGCCAGTTGCAGCATGGCCTGCACCTTGTTCATGGCGAACCAATATGTGGCGAATTTTGCTATCAAAGATCGGATCGTAAGCAGGAAGAATTGCGCCACCAGGAATACCAAACATCACATCGACGCCGGCTGATTCCAAAGATTTGACGAGTGAAGTTGCTCCATTCATCGCTTTGCTCATTATCCGCTCCTTTCCTTCTATGAATTGCTGGGTAAATAAAAAATCCCTCAGATCAACTGAGGGAGCGCGAGATCGATTAACTGATCACGCGCTACTAAATCACCACCACAATTGCTGTTGAGAACATGTCCTTATTCTCCAATACGGGCTTGATTGCGTCAACCCCAATATTGCGCATCTCACAATTTGAGCCGAAATTAGTCGCAGACAGCGCCTTTGGAAGCCGATCCGACAAGTTTTGAATACTTTGCAAGAACGCCCCGTGTGTACTTATGGGTAAGTGGCTTCCATCCAACTTTTCTAGCTTCGAGTTCGGCAGCATCAACCAAGAGGTCAAGTGTTCGCTTTGTTGTATTGATGCGAACACGATCACCATCTTTTATAAATGCAATTGGTCCCCCATCGACAGCTTCAGGTGCAACGTGACCAACACATAATCCAGTTGATCCACCAGAGAATCGGCCATCAGTAATAAGTAAAGTTGATTTACCGAGTCCCGCGCCTTTGATAGCGCCAGTAATCATTAACATTTCGCGCATTCCAGGACCACCCTTAGGTCCTTCATAACGAATAACCACAACATCGCCTGCAACGATAGTTCCATTTTGAACTGCATCCATTGCAGCTTGTTCGCGTTCAAAGACGCGAGCAGGTCCTTCGAATTCTTCAATTCCAATACCTGCGGTCTTACAGACTGCGCCATCACTTGCAAGCGTTCCACCAAGAATTGTGATTCCAATATCTGTAGATATTGGTGATGAAATTGCCCGCAATATTTGTCCATCTGGATCTGGTGGAGCAATATCTTTCAAATTCTCAGCCATTGTTTTTCCAGTAACCGTCAAAACATCACCATGTAATAGACCGGCATCGAGTAGACCTTTGAGGACAACAGGAATTCCACCAACTTTGTCGACATCGCTCATTACGAATCGACCAAATGGTTTGAGATCGCCGAGAAGTGGAACTTTGGAGCCAATGCGATGGAAATCATTGAGTTCTAGATCTACTCGAGCCTCATTTGCAATAGCAAGTAAGTGCAGAACAGCATTAGTAGATCCACCGAGTGCCATCAAAATTGTGATTGCATTTTCGAATGCTTGCTTCGTCAAAATATCGCGTGTAGTAATTCCTTGGCGAATGAGTTCAACAACTGCAGCACCTGATGCAATTGCGTATGTATCGCGTCGACGATCAACTGCTGGTGGGGCTGCAGAACCTGGCAATGAAAGACCAATTGCTTCACCAATACTCGCCATTGTGTTTGCTGTGTACATGCCACCACATGCGCCTTCACCAGGACAAATTGCTCGCTCTATTTGATCAACGCGCTCTTGTGTAATCAATCCGCGAGCACAAGCACCTACTGCTTCAAATGCATCAATGATGGTTACATCTTTGCCATCTACTTGTCCAGGAAGTGTTGATCCTGCATAAACAAAAACACTCGCTACGTCGATACGCGCTGCTGCCATCATCATTCCTGGAAGTGATTTGTCACAACCTGCAAAGGTAACCATTCCATCCAGGCGCTCTGCTTGCATCACGGTTTCAACTGAATCTGCAATTACTTCTCGAGAAACTAATGAGAAGTGCATTCCTTCGTGACCCATTGAAATTCCATCAGATACAGAAATGGTTCCAAATTGCATTGGAAAACCACCAGCATCGATAACGCCTTGCTTTGATGCTTTAGCTAAACGATCGAGCGAAAGATTACATGGAGTGATTTCATTCCACGATGACGCAATTCCAATTTGTGGTTTTACCCAATCTTCATCGCCCATACCGACCGCGCGCAACATTCCACGTGCCGGTGCTCGCTCAAGACCATCAGTGACAATTCCAGAGCGCGGTTTCATTTTCGACATAGTGGAAGTTTAGCCTCTCAGTAATTATTTAGGCTTGACCCAAGAAGGAAAGTAATAATTCACGTACGCGAGCAGCATCTGCTTGGCCTTTTGTCTCTTTCATAATTGCACCAATGAGCGCACCTGCGGCAGGTAAATGACCGTTGCGAACTTTATCCGCAGTCTCTGGTTGCTCTGCACATGCTTTTTCGATTGCTGCCATAAGTGCTGAATCATCATTGACAACTTTGATGCCACGAGCAGCGATAACTGCAGCTGGTTTTCCTTCTCCAGCAATAACACCTTCAACAACTTGGCGTGCGAGCTTGTCGGTGAGTTCACCCTTGGCAACTAATGCAACAATTTCTGCTACATCTGTAGGTGTAATTGCTAACTCTTTTACTGAAACATTTTGCTCATTAGCAATACGTGAGATTTCTCCAAGCCACCAACTGCGCGCCTTTGTAGGATCACTTCCCAAAATTACTGTCGCCTCCACTGTGTCGAGTAGATCTGCATTAATCATTGCAGCCATCTCTTTATCTGGAACTGACCACTCTTCTTGCAAACGCTTACGGTGAACAGAGGGACGCTCTGGTAGTTGTGCGCGAAGTTCTTCAATCCATGCTGCATCTGGTTCTACTGGAACTAAATCTGGTTCTGGGAAATAGCGATAATCCTCTGCTTGTTCCTTTGAGCGACCAGAGCGAGTTAGCCCAGATTCTTCTTGGAAGTGACGTGTCTCTTGAACAACGCGCTCCCCTTTATTGAGTAGCTCTGCATGGCGAATCATTTCTCCACGAACAGCACGCTCTACTGAGCGAAGTGAGTTCACATTCTTCGTCTCACTACGTGTTCCAAGTTTTTCTGCGCCAATAAGACGTAATGAAACGTTTGCATCACAGCGAAGTGATCCTTGTTCCATCTTCACATCACTGACACCGAGGGATCGCAAAATATCGCGTAATTCAGCAACATATGCCTTTGCAACTTCTGGAGCATATTTACCTGTACCTGGAACAATCTTTGTAACGATTTCAACCAATGGAATTCCCGCACGGTTGTAATCGAGCAATGAATATTCGGCTCCATGAATACGACCTGTTGCACCACCTACGTGAAGTGACTTTCCAGTGTCTTCTTCCATGTGGACGCGCTCTACTTCTACGCGGAATTTCTTTGGGCCCTCGTCAGTTTCGATTTCAACATCGACATAACCGTTGACGCAGATTGGTTCGTCGTACTGTGAAATCTGGAAATTCTTTGGCATATCCGGATAGAAATAATTCTTGCGAGCAAAGCGGCTAAATGGTGCAATAGAACAGTTCAGCGCTAATCCAATTTTGATCGTTGATTCAATTGCTTTTTCATTCACAACTGGCAACGCCCCAGGAAGAGCTAAACAGACTGGACATGTCTGTGTATTTGGCTCTGCTCCAAATGTTGTGCTGCAACCGCAAAACATCTTTGAATTTGTGTTGAGTTCAACGTGTACTTCAAGACCTAGAACTGGTTCGTACTTAGAGACAACATCTTCATAAGTCAGACTCATGCGACGCCTCCTAATGCAGGTGCTTTAGAAAGAATTGGCGCACCCCACTTGCTCAGCAGTGCTGCTTCAAGTGCTGCGCCAACTGAATACATACGTTCATCCTTCATCACAGGTGACATGATTTGGAAACCAACAGGAAGTCCATCTTCATCTGCAAGTCCACTTGGCAATGACATTCCACCAATTCCAGCCATATTTACAGGAATAGTTGCAATGTCGTTGAGATACATGGCGAGTGGATCATTGCTCTTCTCGCCAATCTTGAAAGCAGTTGTTGGACATGTTGGAGATACAAGGACGTCTGCCTTTGCAAATGCTGATGTGAAATCTTGAGTAATAAGTGTGCGAACTTTTTGTGCACTTCCGTAATATGCATCGTAGTAACCAGATGAAAGTGCATATGTTCCAAGGATGATGCGTCGCTTTACTTCGCGGCCAAAGCCAACTTCGCGAGTCAGATTCATGACTTCTTCAGCAGATGCGCCATCGACATCGCCAACACGTAAGCCATAACGCATTGCATCAAAGCGAGCTAAGTTAGATGAACATTCAGATGGTGCAATCAAGTAATAAGCAGCGAGTGCGTACTCAAAGTTAGGGCATGAAACTTCAACAATTTCCGCTCCAGCTTTAGCAAGCAACTCAAGAGATTCTTCAAAGCGCGCACGAACTCCAGGTTGATAACCATCGCCATTGAGTTCTTTGACAACACCAATCTTCATTCCCTTTACATCACCTGATTTTGCAGCCGCTACAACTTGTGGGACTGGTGCATTAATACTTGTTGCATCACGTGGATCATGTCCAGCAATTGCTTCATGCAAAAGCGCAGTATCTAAAACAGTGCGAGCACATGGCCCCGCTTGATCTAATGATGATGAGAATGCAACAAGGCCATAACGAGAAACTCCGCCATATGTTGGCTTTACTCCTACTGTTCCTGTAACTGCTGCTGGTTGGCGAATAGACCCACCCGTATCGGTACCAATTGCAAGTGGCGCTTCAAATGCTGCAAGGGATGCTGCAGAGCCTCCGCCAGAACCTCCAGGGATGCGAGATAAATCCCAAGGATTATGAGTTGGACCGTAAGCAGAATTCTCAGTGGAAGAACCCATCGCAAATTCATCCATATTTGTCTTACCTAAAATAACAATGTCATTCTTCTTCAGGTTTGCAACAACTGTTGAGTCGTAAGGCGGACGCCATCCTTCTAATATTTTGGATCCGCATGTAGTTGGAACGCCTTTTTGCGCTAATACATCTTTGAGCGCTAGTGGAACACCAGCTAACGGAGAAAGCTTTTCACCCTTTGCGCGCTTTGCGTCCACTGCAGATGCTTGGGCTAACGCACCTTCTGTATCGATATGTAGAAATGCATGAACATCTTTATCAACCGATGCAATGCGATCTAAATGTAATTGCGTTAGTGCAACAGAAGTAACTTCGCCTTTAGCTAAAGCGGTTGCCATTTCGGAGGCAGAAGAGTGAATCATGCTTCTTCTCCCAAAATTTGTGGAACTCGGAAGCGTTGTTCTTCACTTGCAGGCGCACCCGAAAGAGCTTCTTCAGGAGTAAGAGATGGTGTTGTTACATCTGGACGAAATACATTTCGAAGTGGAAGCGGGTGTGACGTTGGTGCAACATCAGCACCGGCAACTTCTTGAACACGTGCTACGGCTTCGAGAATTACAGTGAATTCTGATGCAAGGCTGACAAGTTCTTCATCGCTCATTTCAATTCGAGCAAGGCGCGCTAGGTTTGCTACTTCATCGCGGGAAAGGCTGCTCATAGTCGGTGAGTCTAATAAAAGTGCGCCTTAGTTGCGAATCTGCCCATTTCCACTGACTATCCAGGTAGTTGTAGTCATTGCTTCAAGTCCCATTGGGCCGCGAGCATGCAATTTTTGATTTGAGATACCAATTTCGGCTCCAAAGCCCATCTCTTCTCCATCTGTAAATCGTGTTGATGCATTGATCATTACTGCAGCGCAATCACTAAGTGCAATAAAGCGTGCAGCACTAGCATCAGATTCAGTAACAATGGCTTCAGTATGTTGAGTTCCATACTTAGCAATATGTTCACTAGCAGCATCGAG
>WLDA01000057.1 GCA_009705025.1 Actinomycetota bacterium
GGGCAAAATTATTGATTCACTAATGCATCCAATATCCTCAATCATTCTTATTTACCTCATTATTTATTCTTGGAGCGTACGCAAGAGCGTGCAGTGGAAAGGCCGCACATTATGAAAATTGCTGTCATAGGTGCAGGCGTGGGTGGAATGTGCGCTGCTGCTAGATTAGCAAAAGCAGGTCATGCCGTTACGGTCTATGAAGGTAGTGATCGAGTAGGCGGGAAATTGCGTACTGAGTGGATTGGCCGTTACGCATTTGATACCGGCCCTTCATTGCTCACCCTTCCCGCTGTCTATAGAGATTTTTTTCTCAAAACTGGAAAACATATGGGACAAGAGATGGACGTTGTATCCGTAAACCCATCTTTTGATTATCGCTTCGCTGATGGAAGTCAGGTCAAGTTTGCCAATCTTTCACGTTTTGAAACTCTAAAAGCCATTACAGAGTCCTTTTCCGAGCAGAGTGCACATCAGTGGGATTCCCTGATGCGAGTGGCTGAGAAGATGTGGGATATTTCAAGAGAACCTTTTATTGAATCTGAACTCAAATCTCCGCTCTCATTATTGAAAAGACCAACAGTTATCAAGGATTTGTTCACAATCGCGCCATGGAAGTCATTGCGCAAATTAGCGAATGAAGAACTTACCGATATTCGTCTGCGCTTCATATTAGACCGTTATGCAACATATAGCGGATCAGATCCTCGAAAAGCACCAGCCGTTCTCTCATCTATTGCATTCGTCGAAGAAGCATTCGGTGCCTGGCATATCAAGGGCGGCCTGGGGACGATGGCTGATGCAATTTATGAGCGTTGCATAAAACACGGAGTCATTTTTCATTTATCAACACCTGTTCAAGAAATCCTTCTTACTAAAGGTGCAGCAACTGGTCTTGTTCTAGGTACTGGAGAAAGTATTGAGTTCGATGCAGTCATTAGCAATGCAGATGCCTCTTTTACTTACAATTCCCTAATCAAGAATGACTCCAAGAAAGTAAAGAGAGTACGAAAAAAATTAGCCAAAACTGATGCATCCCTTGCTGGTTTTTCACTACTACTTGGACTTCGTGCAAGTGATGAACCGAAACTAGAGCATCACACAATTCTATTTCCAGATGATTACGACCAAGAGTTCGATTCGATTTTCAATGCTAGAAAGCCGGTTGAGAAACCAACCATTTATATTTGTTCGCCTAATGATGAAAAGATGGTCAAGAATGAGAATTCAGTTGGCCTTTTTGTGTTGGTAAACGCGCCCGTACATTCGCAAGATTCGGCAAAGGGCTGGAACTGGAGTAATGAAAAGTTCAATTCTGAATACGCAAATAAGATCATCGATCAGATAGAAGCTCGAGGAATTGCAATTAGAGATCGTCTTGAAACAATAACAATTCGAACTCCGCTTCAACTCCAGGAAAGTGTCAATGCGCCAGGTGGTTCAATCTATGGAAGTTCTAGTAACGGAGCTCGCGCAGCATTCCTTCGAGCAAAAAATAGATCACCAATCAAAAATTTGTATTTCGTAGGTGGCTCAGCGCATCCCGGAGGCGGATTGCCCCTCGTTGGAATCAGTGGGGAAATTGTGGCTAATGCAATTGGGAACGCGCAAAACGCAAGACCAAATAAACACTAATAATTTGTAGTGCTAAATAAGCGATTGAAACGTATGTCACTCCAGCAATATTTGAATGCCACATAACCAGGGCGATAAAGATAAAGCTTGCACGAACTGGACGTTCGACCGGTGTGACTACTCCTATTTCTTTGACGCCTAATGATGAAAGGCGAGCTCGAGCATATTCTTGAACACTTGCAATAACCCACAAAAGGATTGTTATCCAAGCAGGCACGCCAATTCGGTATAGAGCAATGAGCCATAGTGCTTCACTAATGCGATCAGCAACAGAATCAAAAATGGCGCCTCTATTGCTCTCCTTTTTTTGAAAGATTGCAACACTTCCATCGATGCCATCACAAAATAGTGAGAAGACTAAGAACGCAATGGCCCATAGAGATAGCGCCCAATAAGCAGTTGCAACCGCTGCAAGTAAACCTAAGAGAGTCAGTGCATTAGGAGTTATACGTAATAACGTTGCAATAAGTCCAAACCGATAAGAGATAGATAACCATGCTCCTACTATTCCTGTAACAGAAGAACCACTATGTAGTTGGCTCCATTTTTCGAGAAACTCATTTTTAGACATCATTTAGCGCGACACCCCAAGGTTTTCATAAATTTCGCGAGTTGCCGTTGAACTATTCATTGTATAAAAGTGAATTCCAGGAACACCTTCAGCTAAAAGCTTTTGACATAACTCTGTAGCGATTTCGACACCTAAAGCACGAACTGCTTCGGGATCTGATTCCACGGCAAGGAAGCGTTTCATCATTGCCTCTGGAATCGCCGTGCCTCCAAGTTCAGACATTCGACTTAGCTGCTTTACATTTGTTACAGGCAATATTCCTGCGATGACCGGCAAATTTGAACCACGGGCACTCAAGCGATCAACAAGTGCGCGCCATCTTTGAGCCTCAAAGAAGAATTGTGTCGTTGCAAATGTTGCGCCAAGTGACTCTTTGCGAATAAGTACGTCGATATCTTTTTCAAAATCTCCACCCGATGCAGGATGTCCATCTGGAAAAGCGGCAACTCCAATTGAAAAACCACCGAGTTCACTAGCAAGTTCAACTAATTGATCTGCATGATCAAATCCACCAGGTGTTGTGCTCCATGGCGCACTTGGTCCACCCACGGGATCTCCACGAAGTGCCAAAATACTTGTGATACCTGCTTCGCGATACTTACCTAAGATTTCAATAAGTTCTGTTTTTGTTGAACCTACGCATGTTAGGTGCGCAACTGTTGGAATTTTTGTTCGCTCTGTGATGTGGGAAGTGATTGCAATTGTTCGATCGCGTGTGCTTCCACCAGCACCATAAGTTACCGAGATGAAATCTGGATGAAGCGCTTCAAGGCCCGTCATTGCAGCCCAAAGACGAGCTTCTCCCTCAGCATCTTTAGGGGGGAAAAATTCGAATGAATACGAAGTGCGCTTAGCCACAGAGTGAGGGTACCGTTACCGCGTGATGGATGAGCGAAAAGCGACACTAGCCAAGGTCCGCGAGAGCATTGAAATAGAGCTTTCCGATTTCCTTAGCAAGCAGAGCGCATACCTCGAATCAATCTCTAGCGATTTAGCGCCGGTTGCACACTCTCTTTCTTCTTTCTTGCTCGATGGTGGCAAAAGGCTACGCCCCCTCTTTGCATATAGTGCATTTGTTGGCGCTGGTGGAGTTGCAGATAAAAATGTAATCCGTGCAATATCAAGTCTTGAACTTTTACAAGCATGCGCACTCATTCATGATGATCTTATGGATGGTTCAGATACGCGACGTGGAAAGCCTTCTATACATCGACATTTTGAAACAATTCATCAGCGCGAAGAGATGGAAGGTTTCGCAGAGCGTTATGGAATGGCAGCAGCAGTATTGCTTGGAGATTTAGCTCTTGTTCTATCTGATCAAATGCTCAACTCTGCAGGATTAGATTCGGCACAGATGCATTCTGTTCTTCCCGTTCATGATGAAATGCGCGTTGAACTTATGGCAGGACAATTCCTCGACATTCATGAACAAACTCAGAAAAATACAAATGTTGAGCGCTCACTCACAATTGCACGTTACAAATCAGGTAAGTACACGATCGAGCGCCCACTCCATATTGGATCTTCCCTTGCAATGACAGATGTGAAAACTCGCAAGAGTATTGATCAGGCATATTCTGCTTATGGCCTTCCACTAGGAGAAGCATTTCAACTTCGTGATGATTTACTCGGTGTATTTGGAGATCCTGCTGTAACGGGCAAGCCAGCAGGCGATGATTTACGAGAAGGAAAGCGCACTGTCTTGGTTGCCATGACTTTAGATAATTCATCCCCGACTTCTGTTGCGCGCTTTATGAGCTCATTTGGCTCATCAGAATTGAGCTCTAATGATGTTGAAACTCTTCGCGAAATCATTATTGAATCTGGGGCACGTTCTCGTGTTGAAGAACTCATCGATTCACGAACTTCTAGCGCGCTAGAAGCGCTAGGACATGGTGGAATTAACCCTATTGGGCAAGAACTACTTACAGAGCTTGCAGCGTTATCGACCCGTAGGAGTATGTAGAAATAATGAGTGCGCGAGTAAAAGGTCCCACAGATCATGTTGTAGTTGTCGGTGCAGGACTTGCTGGTTTGAGTGCAGCTCTGCGACTAGCAGGAGCTGGACGAAAAGTAACCGTTATAGAACGTGAATCAGTACCTGGTGGACGTAACGGATTACTTCAAAAAGATGGTTACTCATTTGATACGGGACCATCTGTTCTTACAATGCCTTCATTGATCCAAGATGCATTTAGCTGCGTCGGTGAAGATATGAAGGATTGGCTGGAACTTTCCCCACTCAAACCTCTTTATCGCGCTTTTTATCACGATGGTTCACAAATTGATGTACACGCCAATACCGCAGAGATGGAAGAAGAAATCCGTCGCACTGTCAGTGCCGAAGAGGCGCTGGGTTATCGCAGATATGTAGATTTTGTAACTAAGTTGTACAAGTATGAAATGAACGATTTCATTGATCGCAATATTGATTCACCCTTTAATTTACTTACTCCTAACTTGGCGCGCTTGATTGCACTAGGAGGCTTTAGACGACTCTCCCCTAAAGTAAATCAATTCCTCAAGGATCCACGACTACAAAAGGTTTATTCATTCCAAGCAATGTATGCAGGAGTAAGCCCTCAGCAGGCTTTAGCGATTTATGCCGTTATTGCATACATGGATTCAGTCAATGGAGTTTTCTTTCCTAAGGGTGGAATGCATGCAGTACCGCGTGCACTTGCTGCTGCTGCGCAAAAGCACGGCGTCACCTTTAAATACAACACATCAGTAACCAAACTAGATGTTGTAAATGGACGTGCCCGTGCAGTAATTACAGACACTGGCGAACGCATTGAATGTGATGTTGTTGTGATGAACCCAGATCTTCCTGTTGTTTGGCGCGATCTCCTAGGTAAAACTCCTCTATCCATCAAACGCCTAAAATACTCACCATCGTGTGCCACGCTCTTGGTTGGCTCTTCTAAGAAATATGACCACGTCGCCCATCACAATATTCATTTCGGAGAATCGTGGGATGGTGTCTTTGACGAATTGATTAAGAAGAAGACTTTGATGTCAGATCCATCCATCTTGGTAACAATTCCAACAAAAGATGACCCTGCACTAGCGCCTGCAGGCAAAGAGAGTTATTACATCCTTTATCCAACTCCCAATCTTGATGCCGACATTGATTGGAAAGTTCAAGCAAAGCCATATCGCGATCACATGATTAAAACTCTTGAAGATCGTGGCTATACCGGTTTGGGTGATTCAATCGAAACTGAAGTCATGACGACGCCACTCGATTGGAAAAATCAAGGCATGGAGCGCGGCGCACCATTTGCAAGTGCACACACATTCTTTCAAACAGGACCATTTAGACCTCGCAATATAGCTGCAGGATTTGAAAATGTTGTCTTTGCTGGTTCTGGTACTCAACCTGGCGTTGGAGTTCCTATGGTTTTGATTTCTGGTCGATTGGCTGCAGAACGCATTGTGGGTCCGGTGAAATAAATGGACGAACTTTCGTCGGCTGGAATTACGGACCCACTTCTAAGGCAGTCATACGAAGAGTGCAAGCGACTCAATTCTCTGCATGGAAAAACGTATTACTTAGCAACACTTTTGCTTCCGCGCGAGAAGCGACCATTCGTCCATGCTCTCTACGGTTTTGCACGATATGCCGATGAAATCGTGGATGACCTTGCATCCGACCTAACTATTCAAGAAAAAAGTGATTTGCTTTCACGTTGGGGCGACCAAGTTCTACAAGGACTAGCCACTGGAAATAGTAACGACGTGGTTGGTCGCGCGCTTATCGATACCGTTTCAAGATTCAAAATTCCTCACGAACATTTCGTTGCATTTTTGCACTCAATGAAAATGGATCTCTCTGTCACTTCCTATGCAAATTATGAAGCTCTTATGGAATACGTGTATGGCTCAGCCGCAGTAATCGGCTTAGAAATGGTTCCCATCCTTGGGCCGCTTTCGGATGAGGCATACGAGCCTGCAGAAAAACTAGGAATCGCATTTCAGTTAGCAAATTTTATTCGCGATGTAAGCGAAGATTTAGATAGAGGGCGCGTTTACTTACC
>WLDA01000058.1 GCA_009705025.1 Actinomycetota bacterium
CCAACAGATGGCAGCTTTGCTACTCCACCATCTAGAACTAGACCATCGCATGCGATAGACCAATGAATTTCAAAGGCAGATAGGTCGCTAAAGAATTGTTTGTTGAAGATTTCAAAGCGCCCTGTACTTGCACTCTTGGCTGTAATTACCGCAGGAGCAGCGAGTGCTTTGAATTCGTGCATTGCAGGTTTTCCTGTGCGATCAGGGAAAACTAATCCGTCGCAACAGAAGTTGCCATCATGTTTTGTTTCGCCAAAATCTCCACCGTATGCAGCGCGGGTGCTTCCATCGGCCATTCTTTGATCAAGTCCGTGATCCCAGAACTCCCAGATAAATCCGCCTTGCACTCCAGGAGTTTTTTCAATGAACTCCCAATACTCTGCAAGTGTTCCATTGCTATTTCCCATTGCATGTGAATACTCACACATAATAAATGGACGATCTTGTTTTCCAGATTTCGCGTAAGCCATTACTGCACCAAGTGCTGGATACATCGGACAAACAATGTCTGTTACTCCAACACCTTGGCGCCAATCGCCATTGATTGCACCTTCATAATGCAACGGACGTGATGGATCAATAGAACGTGCGTACTCGGCTGCTGCTCTATGGTTTGCACCAATTCCTGATTCATTTCCAAGCGACCACAAGATAACGCTTGGATGATGAATGTCGCGCTGAACCATTCGACCAACACGTTCTACAAATGCACCTGTGTAACGTGGATCTTCACACATTGAATCGTAGAAAGCATGGGATTCGATATTTGCTTCATCAATGACATAAAAACCAAGTTCATCGGTTAGATCCAAAAATGCTGGATCATTTGGATAATGGGATGTACGAACAGCATTGAAATTCCAACGCTTCATTGCCAATAAGTCTTCACGCATGTCATCACGAGTTAGAACTCGACCTGTATGGCGATTGAAGTCGTGGCGATTGACTCCGTAAATTGTGATTGGGTGCCCATTTACAAGTAGATCTTTTCCAACGACTCGAACGTCGCGGAAACCAATCCTCTGGCTACCAATTTGCAGTATTGCGCCTTCTGGCGAGATTAATTCAAAGTTCAATGTGTACATATGTGGTGTCTCGGCAGACCAGAGCGCCACTTTTGGAATTCGACTCTCTAGCAAAATCTTGCCTGGGACGTCTGCGCGCGCTTGAGCCAAAATTGCATCCGTTGCTTTAGAGACTTTGCCATCCCATGATTTACGCTTTTCAATCTCAGCTTTACGCGCTTTTTCTGAAAGCTCTGTCCAGTTTGGCGCAACTTTAGTTACTAAAGTTTTTTCGAGTTTGGCGGCGCTAACTTTTGGAAGTTCTTCAATAGAGGCGCGCAGTGAATAGCCATGTAAGTCATTGATTTCATTAGAAGAAATATGAGCTTCAATCTTTAGTGTTCCTGTGCTGTTATCTGCCTCAAGTCCTGCTGTTGTGTAAAGGCGATCAATAAAGACTGTATTCGTTGCATAGAGTTTGACTGAGCGAGAAATTCCGCCATGCCACCAGTGATCTTGATCTTCAATAAATGTTGCATCGGACCATTTCACAACTGTGATTCGAACTGTGTTTTTTCCGCGCTCTAAAAATGACGTAATATCAAATTCGGCTGCCAAGTGGGAATCTTTTGTAAGGCCAACTTCTTTTCCATTGACATGAATGAGGGCAACTGATTCGTAACCACCTAAATGCAAAACAATTCGCTTACCGCTCCATGCTGATGGAATGTCAAAATCACGCTCATAGATTCCAGTTGGATTCTGTTCTGGAACATTAGGTGGTTGTTCCTCAAATGGCATTTGCACATTGGTGTAAATGGGTTTATCAAAAAAGATTTCATTCTCTGGTTGCATTGTCCAAAGGCCTGGAACTTCGATCTTGCTCCACTTTTTGCGTGACGTATCTGTTGGACTAGCTAGTAATTGAAAACGCCAGATACCGTCGAGTGAAATCTTCTCAAGATGTTCAATGTTGAGCATCGGCAGGCGATTAATTCCCGTTGTTTCAGGACTTGTCCAATATCTAGAAATCACACAGAACTCCTTCTTTCGCGCGCCACAGTGATGGCAGGAGAGAAGTCTCTCAGCCCAAGCGCCTACCTAGCGAATTTCGAACGGCTAGACCATGGGACGATTTGGTCCCTCGTTGCCCACTGGCAACCTTGCGTTCATCTAAATAAGGGAGTCTTACTCTATGGATTTCCTCACCGATCGGGAGATTAGCTGGCTCTCTTTCAATGAACGAGTTTTGGAATTAGCCGAAGATGAGTCGCTTCCATTATTGGAGCGAGTGCGATTTCTTACCATTTTCTCCTCGAATCTAGATGAATTCTTTATGGTTCGCGTTGCATCCTTACATCGCAAATTAGAAACTGGAGTAACTTCTAGAAATACAGCGGGCCATGCTCCTCGTGAATTGATGAAGGAAATTTCCCTCAGAACTGAAGCGCTGATGAATAGACATTCACATGCATTTCATAAAAGCATATTGCCAGCTCTTGAAAGAGAGAATGTACGAATCGTTACCTGGGATCAGCTCGATCAAGAAGAGCGTGGATATGTCTCGAAATTATTTAGTGATCGAATATTTCCAGTTCTCACACCTTTAGCCGTTGATCCTTCTCACCCATTTCCATATATTTCTGGTTTATCACTCAACCTCGCAGTTATCGTCAAGAATTCAAAAACAAATGAGCAATTTTTTGCCAGAGTCAAAGTTCCACCAATACTTTCTCGATTCATCCCAACAAATAGTGCGGGCTCAACCAGATTTATTCCGTTAGAAGAAGTCATTGCTATACACCTGCAGGAACTTTTTCCTGGCATGGTTATTGAAGATCATTACACCTTCCGAGTCACGAGAAACCAAGACCTTGAGATTGAAGAAGAAGAATCAGAGGATTTACTTCTAACTCTTGAACAAGAACTTTTACGTCGTCGCTTTGGACCGCCAGTACGTCTTGAAATCGAAAAAGGAATTGATAAGGCTCTTCTTGAAACATTAGCCGAAGAGCTTTCAATCGATAAAGAAAATATCATTTCAGTTGCTACGCCCCTCGATCTCACCGATTTGAGTCGCATTGCAGATTTAGATTTACCGCACCTAAAGTTCCCTGCATTTCGCTCTCGTACTGCGCAAGCGTTAGCCGAAGTAGATATTGAAGAGCCAGAAACCTTCTTTTCAGCCATCAAAAGAGGTGAAATTCTCCTTCACCATCCTTATGAATCATTTACTTCATCCGTCGTGCAATTCCTGCAAAGCGCAGCAGAAGATCCACGTGTATTGGCAATCAAGCAAACTCTCTATCGCACATCAGGTGACTCACCAATTATCGAAGCGCTTATTGAAGCAGCCGAAGCAGGCAAACAAGTACTAGCCGTAATTGAAATTCGAGCTCGCTTTGATGAGCAAGCAAATGTGCGTTGGGCCCGCAAGCTCGAAGCAGCAGGAGTTCACGTGGTCTACGGACTTATGGGTCTGAAAACTCACGCAAAACTTTCATTAGTCGTTCGCGATGAATCCGATGGTTTGAGAAGTTATTGTCATATCGGAACAGGTAATTACAATCCTAAGACTGCCCGCATGTATGAAGATTTAGGAATCCTAAGCGCTGATCCTGTTCTCACCGATGATCTTTCAAAGCTATTCAATCAGTTATCGGGTTTTGCGCCTCAGTCAACATATAAGAGATTGTTAGTCGCACCTCGAACACTTCGAAGTGGCTTACTTGAAAAAATTGATGGCGAAATTGCAAATGCAAAAGCTGGCAAGCCAGCGGGAATTCGATTTAAGCTAAATTCATTGCTAGATGAAGAGTTTATTGAAAAGTTTTATGAAGCATCAAAGAGTGGCGTGAGGATTGAATTACTTATCAGAGGTATTTGTGCGCTACAACCAGGAATTCTAGGACTATCAGAAAATATCCACGTGCGCTCAATTCTTGGGCGATTCTTGGAGCATTCTCGAATCTTCCATTTTGTCAATGGCGGAAATGATGAGTACTGGATTGGTAGCGCTGATCTAATGCACCGAAATTTAGATCGCCGAGTTGAGAGTTTGGTTCGTATTCAAGATGCAGGACATATCTCTTCGCTCAATCAAATTCTCACAGAAGGCCTTTCGCAAGAAAGCAGTGGCTGGACGCTAGAAAAAACAACATGGACACGACGCAGTGAAGGCTTGCGTGATGTTCAGGCAGTAACAATCGATAAGTTTTTGAAAGCGAGATAGCGATGGCTGAAGAAGAGGTAATCGTCCAAGCTGCTGGCGCAGTTTTATGGCGTTATTCAAAAGGAAAGAAAATTGAAATAGCAGTCATTCATAGACCGCGCTACGACGACTGGTCGCTACCAAAAGGAAAGTTAGAAAATGGCGAGAGCCATATTGGATGTGCATTTCGCGAAGTTCTAGAAGAGACAGGTGTTACACCGATCTTTGGACCTGAAATTGGTGAAGCAATTTACCGCGTAGGTAATGAGAAAAAGGTTGTGAAATATTGGACTGCTAAGGCAAGTGATGTGCCTTACGGTGAGCCAGATAAGAACGAAGTTGATGAAATTTTATGGCTAGAGCCAACGGCTGCAAAGAAAAAACTTACTCTCGATGACGATCGCTCGATAGTTGATTTCTTTTTAGAGTTTGGTGTTGATACACAGGCCTTAGTTTTATTGCGACATGCAAAGGCAATCAAGCGCGAGGATTGGGATGGCGATGATGGAGATCGCCCACTCTCACATGTTGGCCAATTGCAAGCGAAGAGACTCTTTCCACTCTATTTTCCATATGCAATCAAAGAGATACATTCATCAGATGCGATGCGCTGTATTGAAACAATTGAACCAATGGCTCGCACAATGCAACTCAATCCAATCTTCTCGACTGATTTGAGTGAATACAGATTTGCAAAAGACAAAGAGGCAGCCCTTGATTATGCTCAAGATTTACTCACCAGAGGCGTAGCGGGAATTATTTGTAGCCATAATCCAATATTGCCAAAGCTGCTAAAAAAGCTCATTGGTAAGAAGAATTTCAAACAATTAGATGGAAAACTTGAACCAGGTGACTCGTGGGTTCTGCATCACCGAGATGGTGAAATCATTGCAATTGATAGCGTAGATACTCCACAAGTAAAGGCTTAGCGCTCCATCCAATCAAGCCAGCGAAGCACTAATCCTTCGCGAAGCGCCCAAGGGCATATTTCTACTTCTGGAAGTTGTAGCTTTTCAAGAATCGCACGAGCAACGATGGAACCAGCAAGTATTTGGCTAGCCCTACTTGATGAAACACCAGGAAGCTCTCCACGCTCTTTATTTGTCATTTCGCCCAACTTAGGAGTCAAAGTAAGAAGGTTTCTTGTTTGTAATTTTTTTGCACTATCACTGTTACCTGTAATTCGAGCAAGAGTTCTAAAAGTTTTACTCGTTGCAACAAAATGATCGGCGCTATGTAATCTGATTTCATAGGGAAGTGAATCTTGTAATACTTCATCAACGTATGTCTCAAGGCTTTTGATAGATTTTGCAGAAAAAGGGTCTCCCTTGAGAAAATCTCTTGTAAGTCTTGCAGCACCAAGTGGCAAAGAAATCGTTGCATCTGGATGTTCATCATCGCCAATCGCGATCTCAAGTGAACCTCCACCAATATCTACAACAAGTAGTCGACCTGCAGACCAACCCAACCAGCGACGTGCAGCAAGAAATGTCATGCGCGCTTCTTCATCACCACTCATAATTTGTAAATCAATTTCAAATTCTGCATTTATACTCTTGATTATTGCGGCACCATTTTTAGCATCTCGGATAGCCGATGTTGCGAATGCAAGTATTTCTTCAGTCTTACTTTCACGTGCATGCTCAACAGCACCCTTTATTGCCTCATGAAGTAAAAGAATTCCATCACTTGATATTTCACCATTGTCATTGAGGTGTTCAGTGAGGCGAAGTTCTGTTTTAAAGTTAGTTGCCGGTGTTGGGCGAGCTCCGGGATGTGCATCCATGACCTGCAGATGGATGGTGTTGGAACCAACATCCAAAACTCCCAATCTCATGCGTGTAACTTACCCTTTCATAGCCTCATGCTCTCGATTTCAAGTTATCGCCAACTCCTGCCATAATTGCGCAACATGCTTTACGGCATGTGAGGCCTCCCTAGCTCAGTGGTAGAGCGACGCACTTGTAATGCGTAGGTCGTCAGTTCAATCCTGACGGGGGGCTCCATTTCAACAAC
>WLDA01000059.1 GCA_009705025.1 Actinomycetota bacterium
CATGAATACTCATGGCCGAAATATCAAGTGTTGGACACGGTAAAACTTGCTCGCCATTTACTCACGCGCGATGAGGTCTATGACTGCAAACTTTCGACACTTGCCCAGTTCTTTGAGACACCAATACAACCCACGCACCGCGCTTTAGATGATGCACATTCCACCGTCGCAGTTCTCCATGGACTCTTTGAAAGACTTGGATCATTTGAGGTTGATACCGTAGAAAAACTCTTCAATTTTCTTAGCGATAAAAAGAAGAAATTACGGGAGAAAATTCCTAAGGAATTTTAGGATGAAATTTTCTTACTCAGTTCTGCCCATTTCTCAACTAACTTTGCCGATGCCCCACTATCAATTGCTATAACAGCTCGCTCAATACCTATTTTCATTCGATCATGAAGGGAGAGTTCGAATTCACCAAGATAGGCAGCAATTGCAGCGGCAGCATTGAGAACTACTGCATCGCGATGCGCACCACGCTCCCCTGCAAAAATTGCAGTTGTGATGCGCGCATTCTCAAAACTATCTCCGCCGACAAGTGCCGAAATTGGCGCACGATCTATTCCAAAATCCAACGGATCTAATAGATCACTTGAAATAGAACCTTTTCCAATAGTTAGAACTGAAGTAGTCGTGGCAAGTGATATTTCATCCAGACCATCATCTCCACGAAAGACAAAGCCATCAACACCTCGATCGGCTAGCACTTGGGCCATCACTAAATGCATCCGATCATTTGCAACTCCAATCGCTGCTGATTGTGGACGTGCAGGATTTGCGAGAGGTCCCAAAATATTGAATACCGTTGGCACTCCTAATTCTTTGCGGGCAGGGGCCGCAAAACGCATTGCCGGATGAAATTTCGGCGCAAAACAAAATCCGATTCCTAGTTCTGAAAATGTTTGCTCAACACCTTTGCCATCTAATCCAATAGTTATGCCGAGCGCTTCGAGTAGGTCAGCCGAACCGGATTTAGAAGAGGCAGCTCGGTTTCCATGTTTGAGAACTTTTGCCCCAGCGGCCGCGGCAATAATCGCTGCTGTTGTAGAAATGTTTATCGTATGTGCGCCATCGCCACCAGTACCAACTGTGTCGACAGCTCTTTCATTAATCGAAATCGGAGCGCAATGTTCATACATCTGCGCAACTAATGCACCAACTTCTTCAGGGGTTTCGCCCTTTGCCTTTAGGGAAAGTAAAAACTCTTTAGTTGTTTCAATATCTGCACGATCTTCAAGAATTTCATTCATGCACCAAGAAATATCGGCTACTTCTAAATCAAGTCCGCTCTTGAGGCGATCAATATGAGTAGACCAGCTCATCTCTAGAAAGCCTAAGCAGATGTAAGGCTCGCACCGCGCAAAAGATTCGCTGCAGTGTGTGCGAGAGTAAAAGGATCAATGGGGTGCATAACTGACGCTTCAGCTAATGACCAGGCCGCTAACCAAGCATCTTCTTTGCGACCAGTAATCACTAGAACTGGTGGGCACTCGAAATATTCATCTTTGAGTTGTCGAGCAACACCCATTCCACCTTCGGGAACAGCTTCTCCATCAAGAATGAAAAGATCCACATGATTATTTGCAGTTACGCCTTTGCGGTCTGTAAAAAGGCGAAGCGCTTTGCCAGTGGCAAACTCGGTAATTTCATGAGGGGGTAGATCTGCTGCAACTCGTGTACCGAGGGCGCTAGATATTGCAGACCGAACCGAAGAATCATCTGAATACACAACAATGCGCAGTGTGGCGCCAGCACTCATTGACATGGCCCAAGTCTATTCTCGAAATCTTCAAAGAGAGCACAATCGCGAGTGACCTGTTTCACCCATAGTTGCTCGAAATCCCCTTCACTTTCAGCGCTTGCGAGGAGACTCAGCGGGCCTTTTCGGGAATAATCGCCCTATGCAATCGACGAGCGCGACAGACCATCACAAAATCACACGACCTAATGCCGTTGCCGTTGGAACAATTGTTTGGCTCTCAAGTGAGCTCATGTTCTTCGCTGGTCTCTTCGCAATTTATTTCACGACGCGTGCCGTGCAAGGACCAACAATATGGACGCAATCAACCGAAATTCTCAATATTCCATTTGCAGCGCTCAACACAACGGTTTTGGTTCTCTCATCAGTGACATGCCAATTCGGAGTCTTTGCTGCAGAGCGTTTTCAAAATAAGCGCACTGGTTCGATTTTCAAAATAAGTAGTTGGGGAATGCGCGAATGGTTCTCTCTTACATTTCTCATGGGTGCTTTCTTTATCGCCGGTCAAATCTACGAGTACGCATCACTCGTTACAGAAAGTCTGACACTTTCATCTAATGCCTACGGTTCTATTTTTTATATCGCTACTGGTTTTCACGGTCTCCACGTAACAGGTGGTCTCATCGCATTTTTGATTGTGATGATTCGCGTTGCCAAGGCTCGTAGATTTACGCATCAGCAAGCAACAACTGCAATTGTTGTTTCCTATTACTGGCACTTCGTCGACGTCGTGTGGATCGCGCTCTTTTCGGCGATCTACCTCATTAAGTGATCTGAAGGGTTCTTTGTGAAATATCTATCTCGTTATCGCCGACATAAAGCCGTAGCACCGCTACTACTTATGTTCGCACTCTTCGCAATTGGTACAACTTTCTCGGTTGCCAGTGCTACTACAACTCCTTCACAAAGCGCATTCGCTCGATCAGTTGCAATTGATGAAGGACGCCAATTATTTCTCAAGGGTTGTTCTTCATGCCACGGACTCAATGCTGAAGGTGGAGCAATCGCACCATCACTCATTGGTGTCGGCGCTGCATCTGTAGATTTCCAGGTTGGCACAGGACGTATGCCAATGGCCGATATGAGCACCCAAGCAATGCGCAAGAAGCCGGTTTATGACGAAAAAGAAGTAGCTGCTTTGGCCGAATATGTTGCTTCACTTGCACCTGGTCCTGCTATTCCAACAGATGAACTTTTAAATTACGAACGAGATGGAAGCACTGCAGAAGGTGGCGAACTTTTCCGCACTAACTGCGCGATGTGTCATAACTTTGCTGCCCAAGGCGGCGCACTTACTCAAGGCAAATATGCACCAACGCTGATGGGTGTAGAACCAAAGCACATCTATGAAGCACTTATTACTGGTCCTCAATCAATGCCTGTGTTTAGTGATAAAACTCTGACACCTGCTGAAAAACTTTCAATTATCAAATGGATTAAAGCTGCAGAGGCAGAACCAGCACTTGGTGGCGCTTCACTTGGTCGAGTAGGTCCCGTAACTGAAGGTCTACTTATTTGGACGCTTGGAATTGGTCTACTCATCGGAGTAGCTGTATGGCTTGCAATGAAGGCGAGATAACTAGATGTCATCTGAACTCGAAGCAATAAAAGATCCAGGAGTACCGGCGCACGTCCATCGCCAAGCTGATCTAGATCCTAAAGCAGAGAAAAAAGCAGAACGCCAAGTTGCGATTCTCTTTGCTCTATCTGCACTTGGAACGATTCTCTTCATCTATTCATACATTTGGATTTCGGAAGATTTGTTTATTTATTTCCCAGTACTTGGTACGACAAATGCAAAACAACTCTTCTTAGGCTTAGGTCTTGCATTCTCTCTCTTCTTTATTGGGGCGGGAGCGATTCATTGGGCAAAGACATTGATGCCAGATGAAGAAGTAATTGCAATGCGTCATGAAATGCGCTCTGAAGATGAAGATCGCCGCGAATTAGTCAAGACTGCGAAACAAGGTGCAGCAGCTGCAGCTCTTGGGCGTCGCTCACTTATCAAGCGCTCACTTGGATTATCACTTGGACTCATCGGACTTTCGCCACTGCTATTGCTTCGCGATCTAGGACCACTTCCTGGAAAAGATTTAGAGAAAACAAGTTGGAAATCTGGAACTCGTTTAGTTACCGACCCAGGAGATCGCCCAATCAAGCCTTCAGATTTAGAAGTTGGCGCGGTTGCTCAAGTTCTGCCTGCAATTGCAGAAGGTGGTCACAGAGCCCTTAGTGACATTGGTAAAGATGCAGTTCTGCTCATTCGTCTTCGTCCAGAAGAATTCCAACTCGATGCTGAACGCCTAGGTATGACTTATCAAGGAATCATCGCCTTCTCAAAGATTTGTTCACATATGGGTTGCGCCGTTGCTCTCTACGAACAACAGACAAAACATCTTCTGTGCCCATGTCACCAATCAACATTTGATGTAACAAGAGCTGCAAAAGTTATTTTTGGACCTGCAGCACGCCCATTGCCTCAACTTGCTATCACTGTTGATTCAGAGGGATATCTCATTGCTCAAAAACCATTTAGTGAACCTGTCGGACCTAGTTACTGGGAGAGAAACTCACAATGACCGCACGCGAAAGAATTACTGGATCAGTTGCCAACTATGTAGATGAGCGCACAGGCGCTGCTGCATGGATGAAGAAGAATCTCAACAAAGTATTCCCAGACCATTGGTCATTCCTCTTAGGTGAAATTGCCCTCTATTCATTTATCATCTTGTTGCTATCTGGAACGTTCCTAACCTTCTGGTTTGATCCATCACAGCGCGAAGTTATCTATGATGGTGATTATCAGCCACTTTCAGGACTGAAAATGTCTGCAGCATATGCATCGACTCTACATATCTCATTTGAAGTTCGTGGTGGTTTATTGATGCGACAGATTCACCACTGGGCAGCACTTCTATTTATGGTTGCAATCGTTGTGCATTTACTTCGCGTGTACTTCACTGGCGCGTTTCGCAAGCCTCGTGAATTCAACTGGATTATCGGTGTTGGACTTCTAACACTTGGAATTGTTGAAGGCTTCCTTGGTTATTCACTACCTGATGATCTCTTGTCAGGTACAGGTATTCGAATTGCTGAAGCAATTATTCAAGCGCTTCCAGTAGTTGGCTCTTACATCGCATTCTTTGCTTTCGGTGGAGCATTCCCAGGCGAAGCATTTATTCCACGTATCTTTACGGTCCACGTTTTATTATTACCAGGAATTTTCTTAGCTCTCATTACCGTGCACCTCATGTTGGTCTGGTACCAGAAGCACACTCAGTATCCAGGTCCTGGCCGTACTGAAAAAAATGTTGTTGGCTATCCACTATTCCCTGTTTACATGGCAAAAGCTGGCGGATTCTTCTTCATCGTCTTCGGCGTAATCGCATTCTTATCTGCAGTTGCCTCAATCAACCCAATCTGGCTCTACGGTCCGTATACGCCTGGACAAATATCTGCCGGTTCACAACCTGACTGGTACATGGGTTGGCTAGATGGATTAGTTCGTATGGCTCCCCCACTTGAGACGCACGCATTTGGTCACACAATTTCTTGGAACATTTTGATTCCAGGATTAATTCTTCCAGGAATTATGTTCACGGGTCTTGCTTTGTATCCATTTATCGAAGCCTGGATTTCAGGTGACAAGCGCGAACATCACATCTTGGATCGTCCACGCAACGTTCCAAACCGCACAGCACTTGGTGCAATGGCTCTTACATTTACAATTGTTGCTCTACTCAATGGTGGAAACGACATCATTGCGACCACCTTTAATCTCACCATCAATCAGATGATGTGGTTTAGCAGAATTGGTATTTTGGTCTTGCCACCAATCGCTTTCGTAGTTACAAAGCGTCTCTGTCTGTCGTTGCAACGCGCCGATCGCGATTTGGTTCTCCATGGTCGCGAAACCGGAACACTCGTTCGTATGCCTCGTGGTGAATTTGTTGAAATTCACGAGCCAATCTCAGCGCAAAAGGCTTGGACACTTACTCAGCACGAACAACCGGTGCCTCTGGAACTCCCTGCAACTGATGCACGTGGACTCAAGCGACCTGGTGCAATCAAGAACAAGTTACGTAACAGAATGAGCCGTGCACACGCCGTTGCGGTTCCTAAGGTATCTGCTGCGGATCTCAAAGAGATTGAGCACCACTAGCTCGCTTTGCTACAACTAACCACACACCAATAACTGTAATAAAGGTTCCTACAAAGCCGTACAGGCTCACCTTCTCACCAAAGAGGAAGTAGGCCTCAATAGCTGTTACAGGTGGGACTAAATAGTAATAAGAAGAGACACTAGCTGCGCTTCCATCGCGCAATAAATAGAAGAGCAGCAATATTGCGCCAACTGAGAGTACGACGATTAGCCATACGAGTGAAAATACAAAATGTGGATCCCAGGTAACGCTGGTTTTTTCGGTAGTAAGTGCCA
>WLDA01000006.1 GCA_009705025.1 Actinomycetota bacterium
AGTTGATTTCTTTGCAGGTGTAGCTTTTTTTGACTTCACCTTATTTTTGAGCGCACTAAATACAGCCACAATTGTCCTTTTGTTTTTTCACCATCTGATTGAATCTCTCTGACTCAAACGCGGTGAAGCGATAGGTATATTATAATTTATCCACAGGCCAAATTGCACATCCAAAAGGCCATTTTCGGCCCCAAAAGGCTCAATGCACCCTTTACAGAGCGAGCGCGCTCCTGATTGCATCTCCCACTGATTCCACATCAATGAGAAATCCATCATGGCCAAAATCTGATGAGATGCTTATCAATGGTGCAGCAGCGGGTACTAATTCGGCAATCTCAGCCTGTAAGCGGGGCGGGAAGAGGCGATCTGTATCGATGGAGACAACTACCACCGGAATTGTGATCTCGGCGAGCGCTTTGGCAACTCCCCCGCGATCACGACCAATATCGTGAGAATTCATCGCCTCGGTCAAAGCTATATAGGTATTTGCATCAAATCTCTTAGCGAGTTTCTGTGCTTGATGGTCAAGGTATGACTCAACGGCATAGCGCCCCGTTTCATCTCCTTGTAGCTCTCGCCCAAAGCGCACATCCATCTCTGACTCTGTGCGATACGTCAGGTGGGCAATTCGGCGTGCAATGCCCATTCCTACAAGTGGGCCATGCTCCTGTTCGTAATAATCTCCGCCATTGAAATATGGGTCGGACTTTATTGCGCGAATCTGAATTGAGGCGGTGCCGATTTGATCTCCCGTTGCAACTGCGGATGAGCCAATTGTGCAGATTGCTCCAACGCGATCTGGTAATTGCGCAGCCCATTCAAGAGATCGCATTCCTCCCAGTGATGGACCAACTGCAAGGCGATATTTTTGAATTCCGAGCGCATCGCTAAATGCAACTTCGGCAGCGACCATGTCGCGAATTGTTAGCGAAGGAAAACGTGAGCCCCATCGTTTTCCATCAGGTGCGATGCTCGATGGACCTGTGCTTCCTTGGCATCCACCAATGACGTTAGGACAGATTACGAAATATTTATCTGTATCAAATGGCAATCCCGGACCAACCATGGAAGGCCACCATCCAGGAATATCTGACCAACCAGTCATCGCGTGATTGACAAGGATTGCATTATCTTTTGCGGCGTTGAGAGTTCCCCAGCTTTGATACGCAATAGTGATGTCAGGAAGTGTCTCGCCATTTTCAAGTAAGAGCGATCCAATTTTTATAAATTGGCGATCTCCTGGTTCGTGATACTCCAGCCACGCACCTGTTACATCTGTACTTATAATTTTCTTCGTCACAATAATCCTTACGCGCACTTGCCAACTACTTATAGTTTTTCATAAGTAATAAGCCTGGTCGTCACCCGGAGCACCCCGCCGCGGTGGAGGGTTGCCGTCTAGTAAGCCGGGGCTAATACCTAGAACTCGTGACCTAGGTAGAAGTCTAACTCATGAAAAGCGCGCTTACACCTTCACAATGTAATCAGCTCGTGCGCGACCACCCTCGATGATTTGGGCATTGTTTTCATCGCTGCCTAGCGCCCATTCACGGGCTTCCTCTGGTGATTTTCCATAACGAATATGGCGAGAGATTAATCGGGATTGGCGCATCCATTCATCAATATCGAGAAACCAACTCTGATCAAGTAACGGTGCAATCTCTTCCCAGCCACCGCCATCGTGGAGTAAATAATTGCCTTCAACAATAATGACGCGCGCTTGTGCTGGAATTGAGGCGCCATCGGGAATAGATGCCTCGATTGATCTATCAAAGAGCGGGAAAAATACAGTTTCTTTTGCACTGCGAACAGTTTTTAGAAGTTGAGCAAAATCGCTTACATCGAATGTATCAGGTGCACCTTTACGCTCTCGTCGATCGAGCATCAGCAATATTTCGTTGCTCATGTGATAACCATCCATATTTATAAGTGCGACCTCAGGTGACTTCAGACGGTTGACTAATGATTTTGTAAAAGTTGATTTACCACTTCCCGGCTTGCCAACGATTCCAAGTAAAAAGCGCTCCTGACTCGAATCAAGAATTTCTTGAACATGAGTAAGAGCGCCTTCTAGTGAATCTATCTGGGCTGACATGAGATAGATTCTAAAGCATATTTAGGATTGAAAAATAGTTGCAACAATCTTTGGATGTAGTTCTGCGCGCATGGCAGAAAATGAACGTGGTGGCCAGCCTGCTTTGAAAACGCGACGCAGCAATATACCTAATGAATACGAAGGGTCATCGGTAAGTGCGCGCTCGATTGCTTTGAGGGCAAGCTCACTATCTCCATTTTCATATGCAAGTGAGGCAAAGAGGCATGCAACGGGTGCAATGTAGTGACGTGGAGCGATGATGGTGAGGTTATGCCACATTGCTAAGTAAGTAGATAAGTTCTCATCATTATGTGAGCCGAGTGCATAATCGCGAACTTGAATATCACTCAATCGGCCAATGACATGGGCAAGTAAATCAAGATCATCACATGAGCCATTTATTTCATAATCGAGTGCTAAATCAACAATCGCATTTGCGCCATCTTGCTGCAAACTATTGAGTTCTAGTGAATCAGAATCAACAAAGAAGCCCTGGACTGCCTCAATAAACTCTGAATCATTCGATAGCTCAATTGAATCCAATGAATAAATAATATTTCTACGATCATCTGATGGCGTACATGTTGTCATTATTTCTCAATTCACAAATGTTGTTGATGCGCTTACAACAGTGACTGTTGCCACTGATGTTTTTTTGACTGTTCCTGTAATTGCGCGGCTCACGCCGTTATGTGTGAAATTGCCATTCCATGTTGAAAGCAAGGTGACTAAATACGTACCCGGCTGTGAATAGGTGTGACGGATTTTTCCATTGGGATATGGCGCACCGTTTTCGATAGAACTCATAAATGTCCCATCGCCAAATGACCATGTGAAACTTGGACGTAGGGCAACATCAACAATTTCTCCGATGACATTTACTCTGCTTTGAAATATTGCAGGGAGATCGCACCAGAAATAGACAGGGACATTGATAAGTGGCTCTATTTCAGGTTGATACGCAACACCTGCAGTGGGTAAAAGTTTTACGAGACGATCACTGAGTGAAACAGCTGGTGCTTGTGTAACTTTCTTTACTACTCGGGGCTTGTATGTGCGTTTTACTTTTGGAACTGGAGTACCTGAGGGCTTAGGAGGTATCGCCTTCTTTGTAACTTTTGGTTTAGGGGCGACAGGAACTCTTGTGACTACTTTTTTCTTGATTGGGCCATTGCCTTTGCGGCCCTCAATAATAATTTCGCCATTTCGGGTATAGACATCGATGCATGCCGATTGCAAGCAGTCGGCGCCATAAACGTAAGTTGGGGTCAGTGGGATGAGTGATAAGAGCGGCACGAGCAATAGATATTTTTTATATTTCATGCGCGGCAGGGTAAATCTCAAGGGATTGCTCATCCCTTTCAAGTACTCACCTTGTGGATAGATATGCCACTCTAGGAACATGGTGGCGCGAGATGGAGACGGCTGGATAGATTGCGATTGCGGCAACCGTCATTGGGGTAAAAACGGGGCTGCAGGTTTGCTCATCATTCGTGATGGCTGCGTATTGATGCAGCATCGTGCTCCGTGGGTTCACAATGGAGATACATGGGGAATCCCTGGTGGTGCTCGCGATTCACATGAAAGCGTTACAGAAGGCGCTATTCGTGAAGCAATCGAAGAAACAGGTATTGATCCACAATGCGTTACACCTCTATCAATTTTTGAAGATGACCACGGTAATTGGCGATATGACACCGTCATTGCACTTGGTTCAGCAGAATTAGTTGCTCACGAAATCAATGACGAATCACATGAAGTACGTTGGATTGAAATTGATAAAATTGATGAGCAATTACTTCACCCAAGCTTTGGTGCTACATGGCCAGATGTGAAGAAGTTAATCCTTACTCTTTTGGGCTAAGCGGCGTAAAGATTCTCGAACAACCGTCCCATCCGATGTTCGCCATAGTGGTGGCATTGAGTTAAGAAGAACACTTCCATAACGCTTAGTCACGATTCGCGAATCCAGAATTGCAACAACGCCTCGATCATCAACGGATCGAATCAAGCGACCAGTTCCTTGTGCCAAAAGAAGTGCTGCACGTGGCAAAGAGACTTGCATGAATCCGCTTCCACCAGCTTCATCCGCTTGTGATGCGCGAGCAGACATAACAGGCTCATCGGGGCGAGGAAATGGAATGCGATCAATTGCTACAAGAATGCATGAATCCCCCGGAACATCGACGCCTTGCCATAGTGACATGGTGCCGATGAGAACGGATGTTTCATCTTTTGCAAAGCGCTCAACAAGTGGACCAACAGAATCGCCTCGCTTTTGTGTAATTATTTTTATTGGTAAATCAACTAACACTTTGCGCAAATGTAAATCTGCCGCTTCAACACCGCGCCAGGAACTAAAGAGTGCGAGTGTGCGACCGCCGGCTGCATCAATGAGTTCGCCCAGTTCTGTGAGAACTTCTGCACTAGGTCCATCTCGCCCAGGTTCTGGCAAATGTTTTGGCATGTATAAGACACCTTGGTTAGCGAAATCGAATGGTGAACCAACATCGAGCATCTGCACATTTGCGGGATCAATTTCATCATCAGCAATCTCTGCAACATCGGCATCATTTCCAACTAGAAAGCCAATGCTCTTAGCCATTGCATCAAAGTTATTTCCAACGGTGAGTGTTGCAGATGTTGCAATCACAGGTGTTTGAGTCAAAAGGTTTGAACGCAAAACATGCGAGACGGAAAGGGGCGCTAGATGAAGAGTCGAAAACGTTGGTTCATACCAGAGCACTTGTCCATTACCCAGTTTTAGAATCTTTGCAGCAGTTGTAGAAACTTCAGTGATTGCACCTTTGACGCGTGCTCGCTCGGCCATTGCATCAGTGCCTATTGCCTCTTCATCTGCGGTTAGTGATTGCGTAATCGCTTGAGCTGCTTCGCGCACCTTTCGAATTGGTGATTCTAGAACCGATGGGATTTCTTCTAATCGGCCTTGCGCAGAGAAATCTGAGCGAACATGATCACCGTAATCGGTCATGGCATCATGAAAATTATCAGCAGCTTTTGTAAACGCGTCCGCTAATTTTCCTGGCATATATTTACGAGCCATTGCTGCTGCTCGAATAACGCGCGCAGAGGTGAGTTCTTCTGTCACTGCTTGTGTTGTGCGATCCATAAACTCATGTGCTTCATCCAAAATAACTGCATCGCGCTCAGGCAAAATTGGATGTGAATCTACAATTTCAATTGCAAGCAGCGTGTGATTTGTGACCACTACATCGGCGCTTTGGGCTTTGGCTTTCGCATTGGCCGCAAAACATTGGCTGCCGTAATTACAGTTATCTGCTCCTACGCACTCGCGTCCTGAAGTTGAATTGGCAAGCCAGACTCGTCTATCAACCTCGGGGGCATCATCGCGATCACCAGTTATTCCGGGAGTCTTTGCCCACGCATGAAGACGCTGTGCATCTTTTCCAAGAGATGAAACTTCGAGTAACACTTCGCCATCAGGGTCATCTTCGGTGCTATTCATCTTCTGTAAACAAATGTAGTTTCCAACACCTTTATAAATTGCATACGTGATATCTCGACCTAACACTTTTTCAAGTGCAGGAACTACGGCAGGTAAATCGCGCTCCACTAATTGTCTTTGCAGTGCAAGTGTTGCTGTAGCAACTAATACTTTTCGACCATGTACTAGCGCTGGAACTATGTATGCAAGAGATTTTCCCGTACCTGTTCCTGCTTGCACCATAAGGTGATGTCGATCAGTGAGAGCATTTGCAACCGCTTCAGCCATTTCAATCTGACCATCTCGAGGTGAGCCACCAATTGCAGTAACTGCAGCATCAAGTGCTTTGCGAACTTGGGCAGATAACTCACTCATTGGTGCACCTTATCCAATAGATGAGACAAAGCCCTTCAGATGAAAAAATTTGGCACGTTGAATATGCGTTCAACGTAAAAGATGGAAAGATATACACATGACACAAACTAGAAAACTCGGTCCTTATCAAGTTTCACCTATCGGTCTTGGCTGCATGCCAATGTCAGGCTTTCCACCAGAGAAGGCGTGGATTCTTGATAAACGCGATCAAGCAATCTCTGTAATCCATGCAGCACTCGATGCTGGGATTACTTTGCTCGATACCGCTGATATCTACGCTCCAACATGGAACACCATTGGTCACAATGAAAAATTAGTTGGCGAAGCTTTTCGTTCATGGAATGGCTCAACGGAAGCGAAGAGCAAAGTTGTCATCGCAACTAAAGGTGGAATCACACGTGGACCAGGAAATGATTGGTTTGGTACGGGCGGTCGCAACGCTGAAGAGCATTACCTTTATCGCGCAGTGGAAGCATCGGCTGGAAAGCTAGGCGTAGAAAAGATTCAATTGTGGCAACATCACCGCCTCAATCACACAATGCCATACGAGACTCAATTTGAAAACGTCATGAAACTAAAAGCGCACGGAGTCGTTCAAAATGTTGGCGTAAGTAACGTCAATGCAGAACAACTTCGCCGTGCTATAAAAATTGGTGGAACACCTGCACAAGGTGGACTCATTTCTGTACAAAACGAATGGAGTCCTCGCTACCGTCACGGCGCAGAAGTACTAGAAATCTGCAAGGAAAATGGAATCGCATTCTTACCATGGTCACCTATGGGCGGCATTGGCAACCCTGGCGCTGTCGGAACTGGCAAATACAACGCATTCGATGAACTAGCTAAAGCAAAGGGTGTATCTGCATATGCAATAACAATTGCATGGCACCTTGCTAATTCACCAGTTGAAATTCCAATTCCTGGAGCAACGCGTCCAGAGTCAATTCTGGATTCATTCAAGGGTGTCAGCATCACATTGAGCGCTGATGAACTTGCGGGGCTCAACGCCTCACTCTCAACTGATCTAGGACCTCTTCACGAAGAACTACTTGATCAGCCACCATTTAGAGATTAAGGCTAGAGAGACTAAAGCTAGAGAGATTATTTAGAAATCTAAAAAGCGGGTCTCACTCATAAGAGTGGGACCCGCTTTTTATTTAGAATTTATTAGCGGCGCTTGAAAGCAAGAACTGCCATTGGTGAGTGCTTTGCATCGATATCAACAGTGATTTGATTTCCACTACGAGAAATCGTTGCTTTTTCTCCACTGAGGAAATGCGCACTTGAATCATCGACTAGTGATTCTGGAACTTCAAACGTTGTTTTTCCAGTTGATTCAATGTGAGCAAATACTTCTTTGCCAACACCAGTCCAGCGAATCCATGGTGCATCAGATGCCTTGAACTCTGGAACAGCGTGGGATGCATAGATAGCTTTGGAATTGATTTTCATCCAGTCACCCATCTGGCGCAAAACTTTCTGCTGTAATTCAGGAATTTCACCTGATGCAGTTGGGCCAACATTGAGAAGAAGATTTCCTCCGCGAGAGACAATGTCGAGTAAGTGATGGAGTAGACCACTGATGTCGAGGTAGTGCTCATCAGTTTCAAGTTTGTTATACCCAAATGAGTAACCAACGCCGCGGTTGTTTTCCCAAACTCCCCCATCTTCAACGTGCAGGTTCATCTTGTATTCACTCGTCTTGTAATCCCAATGTGGAATTCCCCAACGATCATTGACTACACCTGTTGGAACATGTGAGTAGTAGTAATCAAAGAGAGCGGGAAGTGAATATTCACCTTCGCGCTTTGAGAAATCTGGCCAGTTGATATCGTTGAAAATAACTTCTGGCTTATAGCGATCAATGATGTCGACTACGTGCTCATAGCAGTACATGGAATAGGCAGCATCAGATGGTCGCGCTAACTCATATCCATCATTATGTGGTGGAAGGTCTGTGATGCTCCAATCCAAACCGCCTGAATAATAGACACCGAAATGCAATCCCTTTTTGCGAACTGCTGTTGCAATATCTCCAATGAGGTCGCGCTTTGGTCCACGATCCACCGTGTTACGAGTTCCAGTTCCAGGAGCTGGCCAGAGTGCGATTCCATCATGATGCTTTGTTGTAGGAAGAACATACTGTGCGCCGGAATATTGGAACAGCTCTGCCCATTGATCCGGATTGAAGTTCTCTGCCTTCCATTGATCTAAAAAGTCGTCATACGGTGCATTGCCATATGTCTTCTTATGGAATTCTTGTGCGGGAGAGCCTTCAATGCGAATTGTGTTGAAGTACCACTCGGCATATGGATTATGTGGAAACCACGTTTTAGCCTCCATCGTGCCTAACTCACCAATTGGTTCACCAAATGCAGGAACTGAATATGCACCCCAGTGAATAAAAATGCCGAACTTTGCTTCGGTGTACCACCGTGGGACATCGCGTTTGAAACGATCCCAGTTCACTGCATCTGCCATTTTCTTCTCCTTTTAGTTTGGTTCTACCAATTACGAATCTGCACAGATGACGGGTTGCCACTAAAATCTAGAACAATGACGGGCATAAGACCGCCGACTTTATTGCCTCGAACATCAATAATTATTTCTCCGTCAGGATCAGGCATCTCTGCATCATGAATTGCAGTCCTGCGTGTAAATGTAAGTTCTTCATTACTTCCTAACACTTTGGCGGATTTGAGTCGAGCAACCTTTACGCCACGGACAACAACACTTTCTTGTGGAAGCGCAAAATTATGCAAATAAACAATCTCTCCGCGCTGTGTTGAAGGTCCGTAATACTGCCAATCTTCAAGACCCGGAGTCACGTTTTCAATACTCTCTTTGTTGACCTTCATCCAGATTGCTAAATCATCTAATGTTTGTGCTTCTTCAGATGCCAAAGTGCCATCTGGTTTAGGTCCAACGTTTAGAAGTAGATTTCCACCGCGTGAGACAACTTCAATAAGTGTGCGCAAGATTTCATACGTAGATTTATATGTTTTATCAGTTGGAACATATGCCCATGAGTAATTGATAGTCATGCAGCATTCCCATGGTTCATTGAGTGGTTTTGCTGGAATCCACTGCTCGGGAGTTCGATAGTCCCCTTGAGTGAAGAGTCTGTCGTTGATGAGTGTGTTTGGTGAGATTGAACGAATGTGGTCTCCGAAATCTTTCGAGTTCCAGGTCTCGTTACTGCGTTCCCATGCTCCGTCAAACCATAAAAGATCGACAGGCCCATACTCAGTCAATAATTCAGTCAATTGATCTTTTGTGTATTGGCGAAAAGATTCCCATTGCTCAGTAGATCCCATTGGAGGGCTTTCACCGAAGATGTATGGACGGTACTCGTCTTTCCATTCCAGATAACCCTCATGGCCCCAATCTGCTAACGAATAATAAATACCTACCTTTATTCCAACCTCGCGTGCTGCATCAACATATTCGCGCAAAATATCTCGACCTGTTGATTGGAAAACTGAGGTTGAAATATTTTTACCACCAAATTTTGATGGCCAAATGGCCCAACCGCTGTGATGTTTCGCAGTAAAAACTGCATATTTACAACCTGCATCTTTTGCTTTTTGTAAGAAATCTTTTGGGTTCCACTGCGTTGGATTAAAAGTACTTTCCGTAGAACGATACTTTTCAACTGTTACTAAGCCACCAAGAGGTAGGGCAAAGTTAACATCGCCAAGCATTGGCCACGACATCTCAATTCCTTGTTGGCTTGCGTGATCAAGACAAATGAAAAGCCCTAACCCGGCACCTGTAAACCACTGTGAACAACGTTGTTGATGACCACTGATAAGAGGATGAAAATCATTTAACCTCGGGGCTAAAGCTTCTTTATCGAAGACATTAGTTTCAGTGGCCATCACAACAGCAATCGTGTATGACTAGTTGAAAGCTACGACAGTTGGTCCTTCGACCTTTGGCGCTGCAATTGTCATAGAGATCTTGGAACCATTGCGTGTTACAGCAATTGCTCCACCACCAAGAACTGTTGCGCTCTTGATATCAACTGCGCTCTCTGGTGCATCAAATTCAACTGAACCTGTTGCATCAATGATTGCATAACGCTTCTTGCCGTTAGCAGTCCAGCGAACCCATGGTGAGTCAGAAGGCTTCACATCTTCTGCAACGCGAGATGCGTAAATTGCTGCCTTATTGACCGCAATCCATGCACCAATTCCTTCAAGAACCTTGCGTTGGAATGCAGGAATTTCACCATCAGCTGTTGGCCCAACGTTTAGAAGAAGGTTTCCTCCACGAGAAACAATGTCGATGAGGTGGTGTTGAGCAGCATTGATGCTCATGTAGTGCTTCTCATCTTCAATCTGGTTGTAACCAAATGAGAGTCCGATTCCACGACAGTTTTCCCAAGCGGAACCGCTCTCGTTATCGAGACCATGTTGATACTCACTTGTCTTGTAATCAGAGTGAGGCACTCCCCAACGGTCATTAGTTACGCCTTGTGGCACTGTCTTGTAATAGTGATCAAAGATTGCTGCTAGTGAATATGCACCTTCGCGCTTTGCGAAATCTGGATACTCAATGTCGTCCCAAAGAACATCCGGCTTGTAACGGTTAATTAGGTCTGTGATGTGCTCGTAGCAATACATTGCATAAGCAGCATCACTTGGACGATATCCGCGCACATGTTCACTCTTTGTCATCGGAGGGAAGTTATCAACGCTCCAGTCCAAACCACCTGAGTAGTAGACACCAAATTTGATACCAGCTTTGCGAACAGCATCACCGATTGCTCCGACAAGGTCGCGCTTTGGACCGCGTGCAACAGTGTTACGTGTTCCTGTACCTGGTGCATCCCACAAAGTAATTCCATCGTGGTGCTTAGTTGTTGGAATTACATATTGTGCGCCAGCCTTTGCAAAAAGTGCTGCCCAATCATCTGGATTGAATTTGCTTGCCTTCCATTGATCTAGGAAGTCGTCATATGGTGCGCCACCATAAACTTCTTGCTGGTGCTTTTGCGCAGGTGACCCCTCAATGCGAATTGTGTTGTAGTACCACTCTGCATATGGGTTATGTGCCATCCATACGCTTTCATCAACTGCACCTAATTCACCAGTTGGCTCTGCCCACGCAGGCACTGAATAAGCACCCCAGTGAATGAATATTCCAAACTTGGCATCGGAAAACCATGTTGGGACTGGACGATTGAAGCGTTCGAAGTTTTTGAATTCCATGGTTATCTCCTTAGTGATGCTTTAGTGTGAAAATTCAATAACAGTAGGTCCCGGCACTTTAGGAGCCGGTATTGTCATTGAAATTTTGTCGCCATTGCGAGTGGCAGTAATCGCTGCGCCACCGAAAATAGTGGCTTTCTTATCATTGACCAGGCTTGCAGGAGCGCTAAATTCAACGTTTCCAACAGCGTCAATGTAGGCAAATACTGAATTGCCCTTCTTTGCCCAACGCACCCATGGAGTATCAGTTGCAGGAATTTCTTTGATTGCGCGAGTTGCATAGACGGCGCCAGAATTTATTGCCATCCAATCGCCTAATCCCATAAGAACTTTCTTTTGAATCTCTGGAATTTCACCCGAAGCTGTTGGTCCAACATTGAGAAGGAAATTTCCTCCGCGAGAAACTATGTCTAAGAAATGGCGCAGCGCACTCTCGGTATTGAGTGAGTGCTGCTCTGATTCAACTTGGTTGTAACCAAATGAAAGTCCGATTCCTCGACAGTTTTCCCAAGCAGGGGCATTTTCACTATCTGCCATGAATTGATACTCGCTTGTTTCGTAGTCAAAGTGAGTTTCTTTACCCCAGCGATCATTGACAACGCCATGAGGTACTTCTTTGTAGTAATAATCAAAGAGTGCAGCGAGTGAGTATTCACCTTCGCGTTTTGAAAAATCTGGCCACTCAATGTCATTCCAAAGAACATCAGGCTTGTAGCGATCAATCAAATCAATTACATGCTTGTAGGCATACATTGAATATGCAGCATCGACCGGGCGTTGCATGCCCCCATTGCCTTGGTTGTTATCAGAAATTGCTGGCAAAGTTTTGGTAACTTCCCAATCGAGCCCGCCGGAGTAATACACGGCAAATCGAATTCCAGCTTTACGAACTGCTGTTGCAATATCACCGATGAGATCACGCTTTGGTCCGCGATGCACGGTGTTGCGTGTGCCCGTCCCGGGAGCATCCCAGAGCGTGATCCCATCATGGTGTTTTGAAAGTGGAACTATGTATTGCGCGCCTGCGTACGCAAATAACTTCGCCCACTCATCTGGTTGAAATTTTTCGGCCTTCCACATATCCAAAAGATCGTCATAATCACAATCATTGAAATTCTTTTTATGGAATTCACGTGCAGGAGATCCTTCAATGCGAATAGTGTTGTAGTACCACTCTGCATAAGGGTTGTGCTTAAACCATTCTTTCCAGTCATCAATTGTCCCAAGTTCACCAATTGGTTCACCCCATGCCGGAACTGAAAATGCTCCCCAAGAAACCATGAAACCTAACTTGGCATCGAGAAACCATTCGGGAACTTCGCGCTCAAAGCGCTTGAAGACGTCCATTACCAATTCCGAAGTGAAACATCTTCGGGGTTCGCACTGAGGTCAAGAACAATGACAGGAATGAGACCTGAAAGGTTTTTGCCCTTAACATCAATAATGATCTCGCCATCTGGATCTTTGAGGGAAATGTCGTTGATTGCAGTGCGGCGAGTAAATTTCAATTCTTCATTGCTACCAAGAATCTTTACTGATTTCACTCGAGCAACTTTGATGCCACGAGCAACAACTGACTCAGTTGGCATTGCAAATTGATGTAGGTAGACAAGATTTCCATTTTGAGTACTAGGGCCATAGAACTGCCAAGGCTCAAGTCCTGGAGTTACTCCAACAACACTTTCTTTATTGACTTTCATCCACTTAGCAAGTTCAACCATAATGTCGCGCTCTTCTGGAACTAATGATCCATCCCCGCGCGGCCCGATGTTGAGCAGAAGGTTTCCACCGCGAGATACAACTTCAATCAAAGTACGCAAGATTTCATATGGTGATTTGAATGCTGTATCTGATGGAACGTAGGCCCATGAATAATTCATAGTCATACAACATTCCCATGGTTCAGGAAGTGGTTGAGCAGGAATCCATTGTTCTGGTGTGCGGAAATCACCTTGAGTAAAGAGGCGATCATTGATCAAAGTGTTTGGAGATAGTGAGCGAATATGATCACCAATATCTTTTGAGTTCCAATCTTCATCACTGCGCTCCCATGCTCCGTCAAACCACAACATATCAATTTGACCATAGTTTGTAAGAATTTCAGTGAGCTGATCTTTTAGATACTTGCGATATCTCTGCCATTGTTCTGGTGTACCCATTGGTGCGCTATCACCAAACACATAGGGACGATATTCATCTTTCCATGCCAAATAATCTTCATGTCCCCAGTCAGAAAGTGAGTAATACACTCCAACTTTCAAGCCCTCTGCGCGCACTGCATCGACATATGTGCGCAAAATATCTCCACCATTTTTTCCATATGGTGATGAAGTTATATTTCTATTTCCAACTTTTGATGGCCATGATGCCCAACCATTGTGGTGCTTTGATGTAAATACTACGTAAGCCATCCCTGCATCTTTTGCTAATTTTGCAATCTCTTTAGGATCCCATTTTGTTGGATTAAACGTTGTTTCAGTGGAGTGGTACTGATCAACAGTGACATCCTTGCCACCTGGGAGTGCAAAAACTCCGCCCACCAATGGCCAAGAGATTTCAATTCCTTGCTCACTTGTGTGATCCCAGTGAATAAACATTCCAAGGCCAGCACCTGTGAACCAGTTCTTGCAACGTTTTTCATGTCCATTGATCAACGGATAATAATCATTCATGCGTGTAGCAAGCTTCTCTAGATCAAAAACTGTGCCTTCAGACATGATGCATTCCTCTACTTTGTAATTCCACCAAGGGCAATTCCCTTAGTGACGTACTTACTCAAAATTACATAAAGAATCACTGGTGGAATTGCTGCCATTGAAAGACCAGCAAATGTTGCACCTAGATTTGTTGTGAAATCTGCCGCAAATGAGAGCATTCCAACCGAAATAGGTTGTGCTGATTGGCTCTGTAATAACACAATTGCAATCTGACTATCGCCCCATGCCCAAATGAGAGTCAGAATTCCAACGGAGACGATTTGCCCTACGGATAATGGAAGAACTAATTTTCTGAAAATCTTAGAATTCGATAGTCCATCCAGTAATCCAGCTTCCAAAACTTCACGTGGAAAATCAAGGAAGAAGCGATTCATCAATAAAAATGTTGTTGGTATGGCTAGGACTCCATAAGCAACTCCGGCAGCAATTGGTTTGTTGAGCATTCCAAATTGGTTGTAGGCCTTGAAGTATGGAATCACAAGCAAAATAGTTGGAACTACAGTGCCTGCGAGTACCGTCACCATTACTCGACGATTTGCTTTGGGAGGCAAGAAAATTGTGAAGTAGGCAGCTGGAACTGCGACAATGAGTGAGACAAAAAGTGCAGTTGTCACGAGTAGACCTGTGTTTATGAACCAAACACCGATTGTTCCCTCATCTGGACCTGCATTCCATGCTCCAGAGAAATTGCTCCAGTTTGGCTTGTAGAGAAGGCTAAGTGGTTTTCCATAGATATCAGTAGTGTCTTTGGTTCCAAAGAGCATAATGAAGAAAAATGGAATAAGGACAAGAACAGTCCAGCCCCATACGCCAAGTTGAGCGAAGAACTTATAGATCAGAGCTTTCATTATTGTTGTTCCGATCTGCTCAAACGAATTCCAATAGTTCCAACAATCATCAGGAATATTCCAGTAATCACTGCCATGGCAGCAGCGGTGCCGAAACGTCCATATCTAAATGCTTCTTTGTAAGCCAAAATCGGCAAAATAGAAGTTGAATCTGATGGGCCACCATTTGTCATAGCCCACACAACTGTAAAGCCGTTGAATGTCCAGATAATTTCGAGTGTAAA
>WLDA01000060.1 GCA_009705025.1 Actinomycetota bacterium
GATCACGAAATGCTTCTTTGAGAACGCTAAATGCTCGATCACTCTTTGCAACAATCATCAGTCCACTTGTACCGACATCGAGGCGATGAACAATTCCTTGACGCTCTGCAGGACCACTTGTTGACACTGAATATCCTGCAGCCATGAGTGCGCCAACAACTGTTGGTCCAGTCCAACCTGGACTTGGATGAGCAGCGCAACCAACTGGTTTATCAATAACAATTATGTCTTCATCATCAAACACAACTCGCAGACCGTCGAGAGGTGTCAAAGGGATTGGCGCTGCATTTATCTGTTCGGGTAATAAAACTTCAATAATTTGACCTGCTTCAACTCGTGCTGATTTCTGCATTGCTACGCCGTTAGTTGTGATGTCACCATCTTCTAGGAGTCGAACAACTGATGTACGAGAGAGGCCGAGTACGCGAGTAAGCGCACTATCTATGCGTTCGCCCGCTACCCCTTCAGGGACGGAGAGTGTGCGTAATTCTCGTGACATTTCTAAGCTCCAGGCTGGTCTGGTCGATTATCTCTAGGGGCAACCGGCGCAATATTGCGCGCTGAAAGGATGATTGAAATTCCAGCTGCCACAACAATAGCGCTATCTGCAACATTAAATATTGGCCAGTACGGTAGCTCAATCCAATCAATAACGTGTCCTTGAAAGAATCCCGGCGAACGAAAAATACGATCACTGAAATTTCCAAGAACTCCACCTAAGAGTAATCCGAGAAGAAGGGCCCAGTGACGGTCTACGATGCGCGGTGCAACATATGCAATCGCCACAATCACTACTAAAGCAAATAGTGAGAGTAAAAGTGTTGAACCTGTTCCAAAACTAAATGCTGCGCCAGGATTTCGTATAAATGTGAGTTGAAGGAAAGTTCCAATTATTTTTACGGGTTCACGATTTGAAAGAGCAGAGACAGCCCATGACTTTGTGGCGAGATCGATAAGAAAGGTGATCCATGCGCAGGTATAAAGAAAGCGCCAATACTTTTTAGATGCGGGGCGCAAATTAGCGCCGCTCTTCCTTCTGCTTACAGACCATGCAAAGAGTTGCACGTGGGAAAACTTGCAGACGAGCTTTTCCAATAATATTTCCACACTCTTCGCACTTGCCGTACGTCTTATTATCAATGCGTTCTAGAGCGCGCTCAGTTTGAAGAACCATTTCGCGAGCATTGATGACAAGGGACATCTCATGTTCGCGTTCGAAAGTCTTAGTTCCGGCATCTGCTTGATCATCTCCTGAACCTTCACCAGATTCTTTGATCAAGGAATCCATTTCAGCCTCAACAAGAGTGAGTTCATGTTGCAAACGAAGTAAATCCTTCGCAACCTCACTGCGAATGGCTTTTAGTTCGGCAGCGCTCCATGGTGATTCATTGTCACTGACAACAACTGGAGTTGGAGCACCCTTGATTGGCTTCAAAGGTGCAACTTTTTTTCCACTCCTTGCAGGACGTGGTGGAGGAAGCATTGTGAGACGACGTTCCTCAACAACTGGAACAACTACTGGAGCAACAATTGTGGAGACACTTACTGTCTGAGATTTTTCATCGACAGTAAGAGTTGTCTTAGAGGGAAATGGACGACCTGGTGCTTTCTTTACTGGAATGCTCTTTACCGCGCTCTTCTTCGCGACAACTTTCTTAGCTGGCGCGCTCTTTGCGGGAGTCTTTTTAGCAGGTGCCTTTTTAGCTACAGCTTTTTTCGCAGGTGCCTTTTTAGCTACAGGCTTCTTCGCTGCGCTCTTCTTCGCTGGGGCGCTTTTCTTAGGCATGGCGCGCACCTTATGCCGAATTGGGCGATCGCACCAACTTCGCCACGGGTAAATTGCTCACGCGATGCTCTAGACTCCTCCACGAACACATTTTCAAGCGTTGACGGGGCTATCACCTCACGAGCTTGTTGGAAGAGTCGAGTGGATTTCATTCGAGGTAGAACCAACAGTGTTTATATAAGAGGTATCGAGTAATCGATACAAGGCGGGTGGTACCGCGAGTTATCCATTGAGATGGAAATTCGTCCCTCCAGTTCCATACAGCGGAGCTATCTGGAGGGTTTTTTAATGTCATTTCGTGCGATTCCTGCATCCATAGATCTTCCTGCAATGGAACATTCAATTCTCAAATTTTGGAAAGACAATTCCATTTTCGAGCAGAGCACTAAAGCTCGCGCCAATGGCGAGGCGTGGACTTTCTATGAAGGTCCCCCAACAGCAAATGGATTACCAGGAACTCACCATATTGAAGCGCGTGTTTTCAAAGATGTATTTCCACGTTTTCAAACAATGAAAGGCAAACTCGTAGAACGTAAAGCGGGTTGGGATTGCCATGGTTTGCCGGTTGAGATTGCTGTTGAAAAAGAACTTGGTTTCTCCGGCAAGGGAGATATTGAAAAATTCGGTATTGCACAATTCAATGACAAGTGTCGCCAATCAGTAACGCGCCATGTTGATGCATTCGCAAATATGACTAATCGAATGGGCTTCTGGGTTGATTTCGATCAGGCGTATTGGACTATGGCACCAGAATATGTTGAGAGTGTTTGGTGGAGCCTCAAAGAGATTTGGAAAAAAGGTCTCCTAGTTCAAGATCATCGTGTTGCACCTTACTGCCCTCGTTGTGGAACTGGACTTTCGGATCACGAATTAGCGCAAGGATATGAAAGCGTTGTAGATCCATCTGTATATGTACGTTTTCCCATTACATCGGGTGAGCTAAGCGAGCTTGGGGCATCACTACTTGTTTGGACTACGACTCCGTGGACACTCGTTTCTAATACTGCAATCGCGGTGCACCCAGAAGTTGAATATGTATTAGTTGAAGTGACGCATGAGGAGAAGAGCGAACTGCTAGTTGTTGCAGATGCACTTCAATCTGCTCTGACGGGTGAAGTTAAAGTTTTGCGTACCATGCTAGGTAAAGATCTTGAGCGCACTACATATTCGCGACCTTTTGACTATGTAGAGATTCCAGATTCGCATTACGTCGTATTAGCCACATATGTCACAACTGAAGATGGCACCGGGCTTGTTCACCAATCCCCTGCTTTTGGCGCAGATGACTTACAAGTGTGCCGTGCATATGGATTGCCAGTTATAAATCCAGTGGCACCAGATGGAACATTTTTATCTGATGTAGCAGTTGTCGGTGGTCTATTTTTCAAAGACGCAGATAAACCTCTTGTGAAAGAACTCCGAAGCAAAGGCTTGCTCTATAAGCACCAACCATATGAGCACCAATATCCGCACTGCTGGCGCTGCCACACTGCACTCATTTATTACGCACAACCGTCGTGGTACATCCGTACAACTTCAATCAAGGATGCACTCATTCGCGAAAATCAAAAAACTGATTGGCATCCAGAGACAATCAAGGATGGTCGCTACGGTGACTGGCTCAATAACAATATTGACTGGGCTCTATCTCGCAATAGATTCTGGGGAACACCACTTCCTATTTGGCGATGTGAAAACAAGCATGAAATCTGTATCGCATCCCTTGCCGAACTCGGCGAGTTGGCAGGAACTAATCTTTCTAATCTCGATCCCCATCGCCCATTTGTCGATGACATTACTTTCCCTTGCCAAGAGTGCAAGGCAGTCATGACACGTATTCCAGAAGTTATCGATTGTTGGTATGACTCAGGCGCAATGCCATTTGCCCAATGGGGTTATCCGCATAAGGAAGGTTCTGCTGAGAAATTTGCAAAGGCTTATCCTGCAGATTTCATTGCAGAAGCTATCGATCAAACACGTGGGTGGTTCTACACACTTATGACAATTGGAACTCTTGTATTTGATAAGAGTTCTTATTCAACAGTTCTTTGTCTTGGCCACATCCTCGATGAAGATGGTCGCAAAATGAGTAAGCACTTGGGCAATGTTTTAGAGCCTATTTCCTTGATGGAACAACATGGCGCTGATGCAGTCCGTTGGTACATGCTTGCTGCCGGTTCACCCTGGGCTGCGCGCCGCGTGGGCCATACTGCAATCAACGATGCATTACGTAAGACACTTCTTACGTATTGGAACACTGTTTCATTCCATTCTCTCTACGCACATGCTGCCTCTTTTGACTTGAAAGACTCTCCGGCACCAAGTGATAGAACACTTATGGATAAGTGGATTCTCTCTGAACTCAATTTACTCATTCAAGAAGTCGATGCCGCTTATTCAGATTTCGATTCCCAAGCTGCAGGAAAAGAGTTGGCTCGCTTTATTGATGATCTCTCTAATTGGTATGTACGACGTTCGCGTCGTCGTTTCTGGGATGGAGATGCAAGTGCGTTAGCAACACTGCACGAATGTCTCACTGTCCTCACTCAATTACTTGCACCGATGATTCCTTTTATTACAGAGCAAGTGTGGCAAGAGTTAGTTCGACCAACCGATTCCAACGCTTCTCACTCGGTACATTTGAGTGATTTCCCAATTGCGGATAAATCCATAATCAATCTCGATTTGCGTCGTGAAGTCTCCCTTACAAAGAGAATCGTCGAACTCGGTCGAGCTGCTCGCGCAGAATCTGGCGTCAAAATTCGCCAACCACTATCGCGTGCTCTCATTGCAGCTAGCGGTTGGGCATCATTGCCAGTTGCGATGCGAGAACAAATCGCTGATGAGCTCAATGTGATTTCACTCGAGGATATTGCCGATGCAGATGGAGACTTAGTAGATATCTCAATCAAGGCAAACTTTAGAACTCTAGGAACAAAATTCGGTGGTGCAGTCCAAGAGATTGCTAAAGCAATTGGTGCACAGGATGCAACAGAACTAGTTCGAACTTTGCGTAGTAAAGGAACGAGCACGATTTCTGCGGGCTCATCTTCCTGGGAAATCTCATTAGAAGATCTCGCTATTACAGAGGTACCTAAGAGCGGCTGGATGGTGGCGAGCCACGATGGTGAAAGCGTTGCACTAGATCTAGAACTAACTCCTACGCTCATTGCTGCAGGCAATGTCCGCGAAGTCATCCGATTGATTCAAGAGCGTCGTAAGAGCGACGGCTTTGATATTTCAGACCGCATTGATATCTCGTGGAACGCACCTGATGCAGTTGCTCAAGCTGTACTTGCTGATCTAGAACATATCAAGAGTGAGGTTCTAGCTATAAATATGGCGCACGATCTCACGCTCGAGATTTCAGATAACGAACTAGGAATGACAGTAATACTGAAAAAGAATTCCTAATTCTTTAGAGCGAACCGACTATCGGAATCAATAGTTGGATTGCGAAAAAAAGCACGATGAATGATAGATCTAAACTCACTGCGCCAAGTCGAAGTGGTGGGATAAATCGTCGCACAAAACTCATTGGCTTTTCTGTTATTGAATATACGGCTTCAACAAAATAGAGAGATACTCCGCTGGGACGCCAGTTGCGGGCGAACATTCGAATGTAATCGAGAATCAAACGACCAAGTAGGGCAAAGAGAAAGATTTGAAGAATTAGAACAAGAATCGTGCCGATTCGAAACATAGATCTACGATTTAGTTCTGATTGAAAAAGCTAGCTTGTGCAGCTGCTGATTTATCTTCAGAACTCACAGAAACATTTGCTGGTGAGAGCAGGAATACTTTTTTTGTCACTCTTTCAATTGTTCCATTAAGCCCAAATGCAAGACCACTTGCAAAATCGATTAGGCGTGTACACGCTGCTTCATCCATATCAGTGAGATTAATGATGACTGGATTACCTTGACGATAGTGCTCGCCAATTGTTCGTGCTTCATTATAAAAACGTGGGTGAAGAGTGATGATGCGATCTAGTACTGGAAGATCTAATTGAGGAGCAGCTGCAATAGTTGTTGTGTGCATGGAACTTGCTTGACGTGGTTCGCGAGTCTTGATGCGAACATCCGGCACACGTGCTGCTTCTTGAGCTGCAACTGGTGTATCAAATTCAGGGTCGTCCATAAGTCCGAGGTAGTTTGCGACGCGTCGCATTGCATTAGCCATACCTAAAAGGTTACATCGCAAGCGTGCGAGAACCGAGGATTGAGCTGCCTACACGGATATGTGTCGCACCGTGTGAAATTGCACTTTCGTAGTCGCCACTCATCCCTGCAGATAGGGCTGTTGCA
>WLDA01000061.1 GCA_009705025.1 Actinomycetota bacterium
AGAGCTTTTTAGCCCGTATTCTTTTCCGCATGACTCTGCTACATATTCTTGATCTACTCTCTACTTTTGTCTTTGCACTTGTAGGTGCACGAGTAGCAGCAGATAAAGGACTCGACTATGGCGGGATCGCATTTATTGCCGCAATCGCATCTGTCTCTGGTGGAACGCTTCGAAATATCTTTCTTGGTCTAAAACCAATTTGGATTGTTGATCCTTGGATTATTTCAAGTGTTCTACTTGCTGTCCTAATTACTTTGGTATTTCGTCGTGTCACTCATGTGGGAAAGTTGCTATTGATAATGGACACCTTCGGTCTTGCTGTTGCAACTATGTCAGGGACTCAACTCTCATTTGAAATGGGAGTCTCTTGGTACGGAGCAATTCTTCTTGGTCTAATTACTGCAGTTACAGGTGGACTTCTTCGAGATGTTCTCTGCCAACTAGAACCTGTTCTTTTGCACCGCGAAACAATTGGTACCTCTGCCCTTATGGGCGCAATTACTTTTGTAGCCTTACATCAAATTGATTCACCCGATAATGTCGCAGCAGTCGTTGGGGGATTAGTGGTAATTCTGACACGAGTGATCTCAATTCAACTTGATTTGCACTTACCGAAATTCAATAAGTAGTTAGACTTTTTTATATCCCTTAGGGCAAACAGGTTTGGCGCCACTAACTATTTTGGTGGTTGAGCCCTTTTTACAGGTAATTACTATTTTTTGAGGTGCAGAGATTACAGCCGGCGCTGAGTTATAAACTCTAAAATGTGGTGTGCTGTAATGAAATCCATAAGCTCTAACTATGAGTATTCCATCGCTAACTTTCACGCTTGAAGTAGCAACCTGAATACCTTCAAATTCATCAATAATTTGAATCTCAATTTTTTGGGCTTTAGTTATCTCATTGCTTGGGTAAGCACAATCAAGCCACTTCACTGGCACATCGGCTTGGTACGTACCTTCAATGACTTCTTTCTCTGGTGTGAAGTGAGGAGAGGAGATAAACCAGACTAAATCACCTCGTTTACCTAGGATCACGCGCCTTGTAGATTTCAAATCTCCTTCGGCATAGATTATTGAAGATGTTTGCCCGTTTGAAAAAGTTGCCGGAAAGCCAGTATCGACACATTTACCCCATTGGAGTGGTCTTTTTCTTGGGAGTGAATCAAAGTGCTGCAAAAAGAATTCAAATTTCTTCACAGCAGTAGTCGCTGTGACTTCAACCCAAGATTGTCCTTTGGCATTATCTGCCATTGCTTTTCCATCTTTGAAATTTGTTACTCCATATTGAATAGTTGACAAGCCGCTGACTGATATCAAGTGCCCATCTGGGATTTCCTTTTTGACTAAATTTACGTCAGTTCCAATACCTGAAACTAAATAAATCTGTAACCAACTCGTACGAAGGTTTACGTAATAGCGATCTGTTGATGATTCTTTACCCTGAGGCTTTATGGAAACCGCTATTCCTGGTTCTTGAATAACTTGGCCAATAACATCAAAGCGCGCTTTGGTGCGGATGAATACACCGAACTCAAAATTTTCTACTGAACCAGCAGTTGTTCCAATTGGTGCACTCCAGATGAACCCGGGAGAAGAAGTAACAATTGCATTTCGGTTTGAGTAATCAATTTTCTCCCTTGTCGTAAAAGATGATGTAGTGCCATCGGCATGTTCTAGGCCAGCATCTTCAATGCAATCAAGCATTAGAGCATCCGCACATGGCGGAAGAGGGCGGAATTGCTCTACGCCAAGGTCGATACGGTTTGGCTCGGCATATGCACCATTCGTACTTGTACAGGAAAAGATTAGGGATATTGCCATGACGGTTGATTGCAATATCGAAGCGCGAGCTTTCACATGGAAATTGTATTGGTTCATCTGGTCCAAATATTGTGGCTTAGCACTACTTATTATTCAGATTTGAATGCAGCGCGATCTAACTTTGCCGTAACAATCATGTGCGGGACGGTAAGCGCCCAAACGGTCACCAATGCCAGCCAGAGAAATGAACTACTTATTCCCTGATCTGAAAGTACCGCAAGAACTACGACAAAAACTATCGTTCCCAAAAGTGCAGGTAATCCAGGGATGACCGCTGCTTTGAATGCACCAACTTCATTACCTTGCTCATATGCCTTTTGAGATTTTGGTAGTAGAGAAGTTAGGCGAGCCGTATGGCGCATTGCATGCCAACACCCAAAGTAGACAGCGAAAGCAACAAGTGGGGGCGCAATCAAAGCAAGTGCTCCAAGTAAAGCAAGATCTATTACCTCGTTAAAACGCTTTCGAATAATCAAAACAATCAAAGAAAGTATTGCGATAACTGCTACTGCTAATTGAATATCTCTTGCATAACCGAAATGCCAATCAATGAGGTTGGCATTGATTTTCTCTAAAGCTGCAGTACTACGGCTATTTACCAGTGGAATAACTACAGGTAGCAATCCTGCAGCACCTGCATATGCCCATACTGGAATCGGTGGTCCTTCGCGATTTTCTAACCTATCTAGTTCAGCGATAAATGCGCTATCTCCAATACCAAAATGTAAAGAACTCATAAGAACTACGGCAATAAAGCCCCAGACATTCCACTGCAGAATTGCCCAGATTGCAGCTAGTGCAGCAGCGACATAAATGAGAATGAAGATGGTCATCTTTAGCGGAGCAGCATTTTTCAAAGTCACAAGGTGGTCAAGTGCGCCATGTGGAATTCCGACACCGAGTGCAACGGCTGCCATAACAACTTGCCAATTCAGCGAATCGCTTTCGAGGGAAGTTGCGAAAAAAAGTGAGAGCAAAGTTGCCACAGCAACCGCAATTCTTGAATAGAGTCGAACTCGCCCAAAAAGGGTGGATTGAGTTCGATTCATAAAGCGCACATTAGCAATTTGAAGGCACGAGTATGCAAAAATGCGAGCATGAAGCAATGGTCCTACATGGCGATGTTGATCTTCACACTGTGTGGCTCCGGCTGGCTAGAAGTTGTATTAAAAACAGGTGTACTGCGCAGACTCAAACGCGCGGCACTGAGCATCCTTCCAATTAGCACCTTATTTCTTATGTGGGATGGATATGCAATCGCGAGAGGCCATTGGTTTTTTGATCGCAATCAAATACTAGGAATCTATGGTCCCTTCGCTATTCCACTTGAGGAATACCTTTTCTTTATTATCGTGCCACTTGCCGCGATATTGACTCTTGAAGGTGTGACAACCGTAAAGCCACATTGGCGTAAAGGTGAGTTTGGCGAATGATTTATTCAGATATCGCAATTGCTGCTTTTGCTATTTCAGTGATGGCAGATCTTTTCCTATTTAGAAACTCAATGCTCACGCGAGCCGCGTTCTGGAGTTCTTATGCCATCATCTTGCCATTTCAATTACTTACTAATTGGTGGCTAACATCTAGAAATATTGTGATGTATAGCCCGGATGCAATCATGGGTATTCGAATATGTTCGGCGCCCCTTGAGGATCTCCTCTTTGGATTCGCACTTGTTCTTAGCGTTATGGGTATGTGGGAATTTTGGGGACGCCGAGGAGTCCAACGTCATTAAATACTGACCTGAATGAGTAAAGAATTGGGCGAGTCGCAGGAATTGCAAATATTTCTCGTTACCTTTCTTACAAATTTAGGTGGAATTGGAGAACCACATGGAAAAACAGTTCAAGCATATAAGTCATAAGTTTATTGACTCCCTCAGCGATGGCGTTTTTTCTATTGCCCTCACGCTTTTAGGATTGAGCGTTGTGGAACTTGTTCCCGAAATTTCCAAAAGTGAGCATTTCAATGAGGCAATACTTGAGAATTGGCCAACTCTATTTTCATACTTTTTAGGTTTCGTTGTTCTATTTTCCACTTGGTATCAATATCACGTAACTAGCCAATACACCGAAGGAACAAATGCTTGGATAGTTTGGCAACATGGATTAGCAATGGCATGGGTTGCACTGATGCCATTTGGTGTTGCTCTGCTTGCCCAAAACCTTGATACACCAAATCGCAAATGGGGAGTTTTCTATTTTGGTATATGTCTATTTGGTAACTACTGGACAACCATGATCTTGGCTGCATTTACTAAGTTCCAATGGCCTGTTACATGGACTGAAGATCTACCGACACCTCCTGAAATATTTAGAAGAGCTGCACCGTTCTTTATGGCGGTAACATCGGTTCTTGGGCTATTCCTTGTTGCTCTTTCGCTTGTTTTTCCATGGGCTGCATTGATTGGATACGGCTTGTATGTGTCTTCCAATATTGCGCCGGTGAGAACGCTCAATAGATTCAAGCCTCGCTTAGAAAGAATGTTTGCACCCAAATAATTAGATCTAAAACGATAAGACCTAAAAGGAGCCCATAGGGGCAACTTTTGCCTTAGGCACGTACACTTCAATTTGTGCTTGAGACCTATAAATCGCTCTTTAGAATTCCAGGAGCAATTCGGATTTCATTCTCAGGCCTCATTGCTCGAATGCCTGGCGGAATGGATTCGCTCGCAATTATTTTCATCGTACTGGGTGCAGAGCAAAAATATGCCATTGCTGGAGCTCTGACTGGCGTAGCAGCATTGACGACAGTTCTTTCCACACCATTTTGGTCCAATCAATCAGATAAGAGAGGACAGAAATTTGTCCTAAGAATTGCTGTGCCAATACGTGCAATCGCAATGTTTACATTTATTGCTTTGGTTTCCTTCGATGCACCTATTTGGAGTTGGTTCGTTGCAGTTATTGTGGCGGAGTCTTCCTCTGTTTCAATTGGATCTTTCACTCGCCGGCGCTGGATGTCGATGATTGGTGATAATGACAAGGCAAAAGTAGACACTGCATATAGTTTAGAAAGTGCATTGGATCAGACGGTCTACATCACTGGCCCTGTTCTAGCAACAGCCATCTCAACAGTTTCGCCATCTGCCGGTTTGATTCTCGCGACCTCATTCTTCCTAATTGGTGGCGCGATGTTGTTTACGCACGAAGTTTCAACTCCACTGATACTAGATCGCGGTGAATTTCCACCGCTTATTCGAAACCGTGCAATTCATTGTGTTGCTATTCCATTGATACTTATTGGCGGTTGTTTTGGCCCAATCAATTTAGCGTTTGTCGCATTGACTCGTGAAATTGGACATCCTGCAATAGCGGGAGTGCTCTTAGGTGTGGGATCAGTCGGAGGATTAGTTTTTGCTCTGATCAATGGCGGAATCAAATGGAAAATTTCTGCAGGAGTTAGATTTCGAATCAATTTAGTCGTATTTACTTTACTTGCAATTCCGCTGCCATTTATAAACTCACTTCCAGTACTCTTTGTTCTCAACTTCTTCTTGGGCGGAAGTGTTGGTCCGTTATTTCCAACAGCAATTTCCATGGTTGAAAAGCGAATACCAAAATCTCATATGACCGAAGCAATTTCATTAATATTTGCAGGAATTCCACTGACGGGTGCATTCGCATCGATCTGGGCTGGAAAAGTAATTGATGACCATGGATCACACGTAGCGCTCTGGATTCCTGTGCTTTTTATTGCGTTAGGTGCCGCTTCTACTATTTTCTATAGTCGTTGGTACAAGGACTAAATTCATCCCATTAGAACAATTTACATATGTGGGTGGTGAGGGACTCGAACCCCCGACCCGGTGATTAAGAGTTAGCGGAAGAGTGATCTCTCGCTTGCTCATTATGTAGTTGTAAGCACAATGTAGCGCTCAGGGCTGACATTTAGAAGCCCCCATATGGTTAGGCGTTGCTCTCTCGTCACTCACTGTCTCCGGCTTATAGGGCGACTCTTCTTAAAATTAGTGATTAGTGACCATTTCCCGTGCGGAGATGGTCACTTTTCTTTTACAACTCTCTGCATAACCTAACAAGAATTTATAGTTTTATGTGGGCAAAAACGTGGGCATGTGGGCAAAAACGTGGGCATGTGGGCAAAAACGTGGGCAGATTTACTCCGCACATGAAATTCACAGGACTTTCCTTGTGGCTTCTAACTTGAGGGTTATGGAGAAAGCTTGCTAACCAATTTACAGTTTTCACATGACTAATGACTCCGCATACTTGTTGAAATCATGGGCCAAGGC
>WLDA01000062.1 GCA_009705025.1 Actinomycetota bacterium
ATACCTTTTCAATCGTAAAGGTGTCATCATCGTTTCAAAAAATGGTGGAATCACAGAAGACAAAGTTCTTGAAGCTGTTCTTGAAGCAGGAGCAGAAGAAGTCAACGATATGGGCGAAGCGTTCGAAGTTGTGTGCGAGGCCAGCGACATAGTTGCTGTACGAACTGCACTTCAAAGCGCTGGAATTGATTACGAATCCGCGGACTCTTCCTTCTTGCCATCACTGTCTATTCCACTCGATGCCGATGGCGCATCAAAAGTATTCGCGCTCATCGATGCAATTGAAGAACTCGATGATGTGCAAAATGTTTATAGCAATTTCGATGTATCTGATGAGGTAATGGCGAGTTTGGGATGAAGGTTTTGGGAGTTGACCCAGGGCTCACTCGTTGCGGTATTGGAATTGTCGAGGGATCTACTGGCACACAACTCTCACTCGTTGGCGTTGGAGTAATAAAGACACCAACTGATATTCCACTAGAGATGCGTTTACTTGATTTGGATAGACAGTTAGGTGAATGGATCAATCTATATTCACCTGATGTTATTGCTGTCGAACGAGTATTTTCACAACACAACGTAAGTACAGTTATGGGAACAGGACAGGCAGCAGGTGTGGCACTTCTTCTGGCAGCAAAAGCTGGGATACCAGTTGTAATGCATACACCAAGTGAAGTCAAAGCTGCTGTTACTGGTTCTGGACGTGCTAACAAGAAACAAGTTGCAGATATGGTTGTACACATCTTGAAATTAGAAAGTGCACCAAAACCTGTTGACAGTACTGATGCACTTGCTCTTGCTATTTGTAACATTTGGCGAGGAAGTGCAACTTCAAAGATTGCAACAGCCCTAGCCGCCGAAAAATCTCGCTTGCGTAAGTTGCGTGCCAGATGATCTCGTTACTCAATGGAACGCTGCGCGTAATAAATAGCGATCGCGTGATTATCGAAGTCCAAGGCGTTGGGTATTGCGTTCTAGTAACACATGCAACAAGTGCTTCACTCACCTTAGGGGCATCAGCAATTCTGCATACATCCTTAGTTGTGCGTGAAGACTCATTGACTCTCTTCGGTTTTCTTGATGAAGAGAGCAAAAATACATTCGAGCTTTTGCAGACGGTATCTGGCGTAGGCCCCAAGGTTGCGTTGTCTATTTTAGGTGCGCTCTCAATTGAAGATTTAGCGCGCGCTATTGCGCAGGAAAATGTTAGTGCAATCGAAAAAGTGCCAGGTATTGGTAAAAAAGGTGCGCAGCGCATGATTCTCGAACTCAAAGGAAAAATGACACGAGTGGGCGGTACGACCTCCCATGTAAGCCATCAACCTCCATGGCGCGAGCAACTTACAAGCGCCCTTGTCTCTCTGGGCTTTACTCCAAAAGATTCTGATCATGCAATTAGTGCTCTAGTTTCTCGCCTGCAAGGAGATGGAATAGATCCAGCAACAATTGCACTCGGTGACCTACTCAAGGATGCGCTAGCTAATGGAAAATAATGAAGAGCGTTTAGTCGCCGCGCAATCTTTAGGAGAAGAATCCATTCTAGAAAATGCATTGCGCCCTAAGAATCTAAAAGAGTTTATTGGTCAAGAACGCGTACGCGAACAAATCGATGTTCTTTTATCTGCTGCTCGCCAACGAGGTGCAAGCGCCGATCATATTTTATTGTCGGGTCCTCCAGGGTTAGGTAAAACAACTCTGGCGCTGATTCTTGCAAGTGAGATGGATACACCTATTCGAATTACCAGCGGCCCTGCAATTACTCATGCAGGAGATTTAGCAGCAATTCTCTCCTCATTAGTTGAAGGCGAGATTCTTTTCCTCGACGAGATTCATCGCCTACCAAGGCCCGCGGAAGAACTTCTCTATTTAGCAATGGAAGATTTTCGAGTTGATGTTGTCGTCGGCAAAGGACCTGGCGCGACCGCGATTCCTTTACAACTGCCGCATTTCACATTAGTTGGAGCCACAACGCGTGCAGGCTTATTGCCAAGTCCACTGCGCGATCGTTTCGGTTTCACAGCACATCTTGATTTTTATCAAGAAAGTGAATTAGAGAGAGTATTAGTACGTAGCGCAAAACTTTTGGGTGTCACGATTGATGCAAAAGCTGTGAGTGAGATTGCTCGACGCTCTCGTGGAACACCCCGGATCGCAAATAGATTATTGCGTCGTGTTCGAGATTACGCACAAGTGCAAGGAAGTTCCTCAATTACTATCGCTGATGCGAGGCAGGCTCTCGAAATTTATGAAGTAGATGAAATTGGTTTAGATCGCCTTGATCGTGCAGTTCTTATTGCTCTCATCGAGCGATTCAATGGGGGACCAGTAGGACTATCAACTCTGGCTATAGCCGTTGGCGAAGAGGTTGAGACTGTGGAATCAGTCGCTGAGCCATTCTTAGTTCGCAACGGTTTTATGGCTAGAACTCCTAGAGGACGAATTGCAACAGCATTGGGCTGGAGCCATATAGGACGAACACCACCCGCTGGAATTGCGACCCTTTTCGACACACCTGCACCTGATGCCTAGACTCTGCTCCTATGTCTACAACTATTAAACCCGTCAAGACGACTGCCCGCCCAGGACGCACTCTGGCAATTCTGGCTCTCGTCCTCTTCGCATTACTCGGTGCCGTCTTTATTCAAGGGGCAACTGCAGTGCGTTTAGGACTAGACCTTCGCGGTGGAACGAGCGTGACTCTTCAACCACGTATTGCACCAGGTGAAGATGGAAAAGTTACTAACGAAGCGATTGATCAAGCAGTTTCAATTATTCGCCAGCGCGTGAACTCCCTCGGCGTCGCAGAGAGTGAAGTAACTGCGCAGGGAAGCGGAGTCAATCGCCAGATTGTTATCTCTGTTCCAGGTGATACCGGACGTCGCGTTGTTGAATTAGTTGGACAGACAGCAGAACTTCGTTTTAGACAAGTACTTGCTGAAACTTCTGGTGCTCCGAATCTGTCGGATACTGCAACTGCTGCAACACCTGTTGCCGGTATTGCTCCAGATGTAAATGCACGTTTTGCAAAATTGGATTGTACAAATCCAGCGAACCTCAAAGGCACCGGAAGTGATGCCGCAACTGAGGCGATTGTTTCTTGTAGTCGCTCAGGTGGAACAAAATATATTCTTGCTCCAGCCGAAGTACTAGGACGTCAAGTTTCTAAAGCATCTGCAGGTATTGATACTCAAGGTGGAAGCGTTTGGTATGTATCACTTACTTTCAATGGTGAAGGAACTAAGGCATTTGGTGCACTAACTACTCGCGTTACATCCCTTGCAACTCCTTTGAATCAAGTTGCAATCGTCCTTGATGGATTAGTTGTTTCTGCACCACGCATCAACGAACCAATTCCTTCAGGAAATGCACAGATCACAGGTAGCTTCACGCAAACAGAGGCAACGGATCTTGCAAATGTATTGAAATATGGCGCACTACCACTGGCATTTGATCGCGGTGAAGTACAACAGATTTCACCAACACTTGGCTCCGATCAGTTACATGCAGGTTTATTAGCTGGTGCACTCGGACTTCTCCTAGTGCTTATCTATTCTCTTCTCTATTACAGGGGCCTTGGGTTAGTAACAGTTGGTTCATTATTTGTTGCTGGCGGTCTGGTGTACTTACTTATTCTCCTTCTAGGTAAGTGGGTTGGATTTACCCTTACATTGGCAGGTATAGCGGGTCTCATCGTCTCTATTGGTATTACTGCGGACTCATTTATTGTTTACTTCGAACGTATTCGAGATGAAGTACGTGAAGGCCGTTCATTACGCTCTGCAGTTGAAACTGGCTGGCAACGCGCCCGTCGCACAATTATTGTTGCAGACTTTGTTTCCATCATCGCAGCCGTATTGCTCTATTTCTTCGCAGTCGGTGGCGTTCGAGGATTCGCGTTCACGCTAGGCCTTACTACTTTGGTTGACCTCGTAGTTGTCTTTACATTTACGAAGCCAATTACAAGCGTGATTTCTAAACTGAATTTCTATAGCTCAGGTCATCCGCTCTCAGGTTTCTCAACAAAGAGCCTCGGAACAATATCTTTACCAAAGGAGGCATAACGATGTCATCACTCTCAGGCATTGGTGGACGTCTATATCGCGGTGAAACTTCAATTGATTTCATTGGAAAGCGTCGTCGTTGGTATGCAATCTCTGGTCTACTCATTCTTGCTTCAGTAGGCGCACTTGCGATTCAGGGCTTACATCTTGGTATTGAATTCAAAGGCGGTTCTTCTTATATCGTCACAAAACCAGGTGTGACTATTGAAGCTGCGCGCGCCGCAGTTGAATCAACTGGCATTCCAGGTGAGACGATCATTCAGAAAATTGGTACCGAGAAAGTACGCGTTCAAACCGCAGCACTTACTAGTGAACAATCAAATCAAATCCAAGATGCTTTAGCTAGCAAATTGGGCGTAACCATTGATTCGATTGATACTCAAATAGTTGGACCTTCATGGGGCAAAGAAATTACTCGTAAGGCGCTCTATGGCCTCATTGGATTTGTGATTGTTGTGATGCTCTATCTCGCAATGGCATTCGAACCTAAGATGGCAATTGCCGCAATTATTGCCGTGGTTCACGACGTGTTCATCACTGTTGGAATTTACGCACTCGTTGGATTCGATGTAACACCTGCAACGGTGATCGGATTCCTCACCATCCTTGGGTATTCGCTCTATGACACCGTCGTAGTCTTCGACAAAGTTCGAGAAAACACACGCACAATCACTTCAACTTCTAAGAGCACATACTCACAAGCAGCAAACCTTGCAGTCAACCAAACACTTGTGCGCTCATTCAATACTTCGTTGATTGCATTGCTTCCAGTAGGTTCCATTCTCTTTGTAGGCGCAGGTCTTCTCGGCGCTGGAACACTCAAAGATCTATCTCTTGCACTCTTTATCGGACTTGCAACAGGTACCTACTCTTCGATATTTATTGCAACTCCGATCTTGGCTGTTTTGCGTGAACGTGAACCTGCGATGCAAGCACTTGCAAAGCGTGTCAATGCTCGTGGGGGAGCAGTTCCAAATGCTGATGGTTCAGTTGCGGCAATGAGCCCAATGGGTTCAACAGTTGTGAAAGAGCGACGTGGACCGCGTAATCAACCTAAGCGAAAAGGTCGCAAGTAGGGACGTGTACTAAATGGATACTTTGATTGCACCGATTCTTAGTGCACTCAAAGAAAACCATGCAAATACTCCACTAGAAAATGTGGAGCGCGCCTTTCTTATTGCTGAAAAAGCGCACGAAGGACAATTGCGCAAATCCGGTGATCGATACATTACGCATCCTGTTGCTGTCGCTGAAATACTCGCAGAACTTGGTCTAAATCCACCAACAATTATTGCTGCTCTTCTTCATGACACGGTGGAAGATACGCCCTATTCATTAGAGCAACTACGAAGCGATTTTGGCGATGAAATTGCCTCCTTAGTAGATGGTGTTACAAAGTTAGACAAACTGACATATGGTCCTACCGCTGAAGCTGAGACAGTGCGCAAAATGGTTGTCGCTATGTCGCGAGATATTCGTGTTCTCGTTATTAAACTCGCTGATCGTCTACATAACGCGCGAACATGGAAATACGTGTCTGCCGAAAGCGCGACTCGCAAAGCACGAGAAACACTAGATATTTACGCACCCCTTGCACACCGACTTGGTATGAATGCAATCAAGTGGGAATTAGAGGATCTCTCATTTGAAGTTCTAGAACCAAAAAAGTTTGAAGAGATTGCTCGCCTTGTTGCTGAGCGCTCACCCGCACGTCAAGCTTTGAGCGAGGATGTAATCGCTGCAGTCCGAGAAGACCTGCTGCGAGATGGCATTGAAGCAACAGTTACAGGTCGACAGAAACACTTCTTTAGTGTGTATCAAAAGATGGTCGTTCGTGGCCGCGATTTCAATGATATTTATGACCTTGTTGGAATCCGCGTCTTAGTTGAGGATGTTCGCGATTGCTATGCCGTACTTGGTTCGATCCACGCGCGGTGGAGCCCAGTTCCTGGACGGTTCAAAGACTATATA
>WLDA01000063.1 GCA_009705025.1 Actinomycetota bacterium
AGAACATCAAAGTCCCATGTTTCAAGATCTGCGAATGCATCTTTGCGAACAAGGTCGAGTTGGCGCGAAATTCGAGATATTCGACTAAGTACTGCAAGGGGAGTGAGATCTAAATCTGGTCGCTCACGCTTCCATGCGGTGATGAGTCGCTCTACTTCATCACGCATTGCTGCCCCCGCATTTCAAGTATTCGAGCAATAAATCTAAGAAAGTAAGGTCAAACCCTAAGGCTAGTGGTCATGAGCACTACCTGTAATGGGGGAGAATACGGGTTCCGCCATTGTGTAGTGGCTAGCACATGGGCCTTTGAAGCCCAGGGTCCAGGATCGATACCTGGTGGCGGAGCGATTAGACTCCACACTGTGAGCAGCGATCTTCATATCATCGTCTTAGCCGCAGGTGAAGGCACGAGAATGAAATCTGCAACTCCTAAAGTCCTTCATTCCATTTGCGGACGAACTCTTCTTGGCCATGTAGTCAATGCAGTTACGCAACTCAATCCCAAAGATTTAGCAATTGTTGTCGGCGCAGGACGCGAACAAGTTGAAGAACATATTGGCCAGATTGCGCCAAAGGCTCGAACAATCTTTCAAGAACGTCGTGGTGGCACAGGCCATGCGACTCAATTGGCGCTCGCAGCAGGTGCACCAACTGGCACAGTTCTAATTCTTGCTGGTGACACACCAATGCTCACTAGTGATTCACTTTCACAATTACTAGAAGTTCATCGCAGTGGAAAATTTGGTGCAAGCGTTCTCACCGCAGAACACCCAGATCCAACTGGTTATGGCCGCATTATTCGCGGTGATGATGGCGAACTACTTCGAATTGTTGAAGAGCGCGATGCCGATGATGACCAGAAGATGATCTTTGAAATCAACTCTGGCGTTTATGTATTTGATGGAAAATTATTAGCAGGCGCTATTGGGAAACTCAGTGATTCAAATTCACAAGGCGAGCTCTATCTCACCGATGTCATTGAAATCATGCGCAAAGATGGTGCATCTATAGCCGCTGCAATGATTGATGACGTTGTAGAAATTCTTGGAGTCAACGATCGCGCGCAACTTGCTGAAAGCGCTGCACTTCTTCGCGACAGAATCAATGACAATCTAATGAAATCAGGCGTCACTATTACAGATCCAACGACTACATGGGTCGATGTCACAGCAACTATTGCAAACGATGTAACACTGCTGCCAGGAAGCGCTATTGCTGGAAATACAAAGATTGAATCTGGCGCCATTATTGGCCCGCGTACAACACTTATTGATTGCACAGTTGGTGCTGGGGCAAGCGTTATCGAGTCGTATTGCACCGCAAGTGCGATTGGCGCAGAGGCAAGTGTTGGTCCATTTACATTCTTGCGCACAGGTACCGATTTAGGTGCACATACTCGCGCTGGCGCATTCGTTGAGATGAAGAATTCAACTATCGGTGAAGGCTCAAAAGTTCCTCACCTTTCATATGTGGGCGATGCCACTATCGGCGTCGGCACAAATATCGGTGCTGCAACAATCTTCGTCAATTACGATGGCGTAGATAAACATCGCACCACTGTTGGCGACCATGTTCGAATCGGAAGTGATTCAATGTTGGTCGCACCGATTTCAGTAGGAGATGGCGCATATACAGCTGCTGGATCAGTAATCACTGAAGATGTACCTGCAGGCGCGATGGGAGTTGGCAGATCACGCCAGCGAAATGTCTTAGGCTGGGTCTTGCGTAAGCGCGCAGGAACAAAGTCTGCAGATGCTGCAGCAAAGAGCGAGAAGAAAGGCTAACTTCAATGAGCGAAATCCGACTCGCCTCCGAGAAGCGACTACGACTCTTTACCGGTCGAGGATTTCCAGAGTTAGCAGATGAAGTAGCTACAGAGTTAGGCATTCCACTCACACCAACGTCGGCATATGACTTTGCTAACGGTGAAATATTTGTTCGCTTTGAAGAAAGTGTTCGCGGTTGCGATGCATTCGTTCTACAAAGTCATTCAGCTCCAGTAAATAAGCAGATCATGGAACAACTCATCATGGTCGATGCACTCAAGCGCGCATCAGCAAAGCGCATAACAGTTGTTGCACCGTTCTACGGATATGCGCGTCAAGATAAGAAGCACCGCGGACGCGAGCCAATCTCTGCACGATTGATGGCAGATCTTTTCAAGACTGCTGGCGCAGATCGTTTGATGGTTGTAGATCTTCACACTTCACAAATTCAAGGTTTCTTCGATGGTCCAGTAGATCATCTCTTTGCACTACCAATGCTTGCTAATTACGTCGGAAGTAAAGTAGACCGCTCACGTCTTACTATTGTTTCACCAGATTCTGGTCGAGTACGCGTTGCAGAACGTTGGTCAGATTTACTCGGTGGATGCCCAATTGCATTTATCCATAAAACACGCGATCCACGCATTCCAAATGAATCAGTTGTCGGTCGCGTCGTTGGTGATGTTGTTGGCCAAACATGCGTAGTTATTGACGACATGATTGATACTGCAGGAACTATTACAAAGGCAGTAGACGCGCTCTTTGAGGCAGGTGCAACAGAGGTAATTGTTGCTGCAACACATGCAGTTCTCTCTGGTCCTGCTGTTGAGCGCCTCAAGAATTGCCGCGCTAGCGAAGTTGTTATTACAAATACTTTGCCAATTAGCGAGGATCAACATTTTGACGGCCTTACAGTTCTATCGATTGCTCCACTTCTTGCTCGAGCAATTCGCGAAGTCTTCGAAGATGGCTCAGTTACAAGCCTCTTCGACGGTCATTCCTAATAGAAATTAGACGCGGCCCAACTTCGTTCACTCTGCGTTTTACGTTCACTGCGTTGGCTGCTTCTAATTTCTGCTACTAATTGAGCACGGATTTGCAGCTTAGCTAGCCCCTTCGGTATGGTTTGCCACGTTCCGGCGAGGGTTTTTTTCATCCGTAATCGACGGTGTGGGTTCGACTCCTGCTGGGACTTCACTACAACAACAGGAGAATAAAAAATGGCTGAGATTTCAATCAACGGTGTACGTCGTACCGAATTTGGTAAGGGTGCATCACGTCGCGCACGTCGCGAAGGCCAGGTTCCTGCTGTTATCTACGGTCATGGTGAGAAGCCATCACATATCAATCTTCCTGCACGCGAACTCGGCGTTGCACTCAAGACATCAAACGTTTTGCTCGACATTGTTGTAGATGGAAAGACTGAACTGACACTTCCTAAGTCAATCGTTCGTCACCCAATCAAATTAACTATCGATCACATTGACCTTGTCATTGTTCGTCGTGGTGAAAAAGTTACAGTTGCGGTTCCTGTTCATACTTCTGGCGAGCACGATCGCGACGGAATTCTTGAGCACGTCAACCACACAATTGAAGTTGAGACAGAAGCAACTTCCATTCCAAGCTTCTTTGAACTTGACCTCACTGGTCTTGCAGCTGGTCTTTCACTCTATGCAGGAGATGTAAAACTTCCTGCTGGCGTAGTTCTTATCTCCGATCCTAAGATGATTGTTGTACACCTCTCCGAGCGTTCAACTGCAGTTGAAGAAGTTGCTGTTGTTGCTCCTGCTGCAGATGCAGCCGCTGCCGCTCCTGCTGCAGATGCAGAGAAGAAGGACGCGTAACACTTACTCTTAACCCATGACGTGGTTAGTTGTAGGACTCGGTAATCCCGGGGATCAATATGTCGCTACCCGACACAATGTTGGGCAGATGGTCATTGATGAACTTGCTAAGCGCCATAGTCTCAAATTTTCATCCCATAAATCACGCACTGATGTTGCCGCCTATAAGTTAGGCGTCGGCGCTGATGTGCAATCAATTATTTTGGCGAAGTCACATAGTTACATGAATGAAAGCGGTGGACCAATAAAAGCGGTTGCCTCTTTTTACTCCATTGAACCCGCAAACATAATTGTTCTCCACGATGAATTAGATATTGGTTATGCAGCGATTAGAAGCAAAATTGCTGGAGGCGATAATGGCCATAATGGTTTGAAATCTCTGACTTCGGCTTTTGGAACAGCAGAGTATTACCGTGTTCGCTTAGGAATTGGTCGCCCTATGGGTCAGCAAGATCCTGCTGATTTCGTACTCAAACAATTTAGTAAAGAAGAGAAGAAAGATTTAGGGGAGTTCCTTGATCGCGGAGCAGATGTTGTTGAATTCCTCATCATGCATGGTTTAGAGAAAACTCAAACAAAGTTCAATAGCTAAAATCAACCTGTATTTCTTAGGCCAGCTGCAACACCATTGATAGTAAGTAGTAGGGCTCTATTCAATACTGATTCAGGAGTTCCCCCAGCATCACGCACACGCTTGAGTAAGTTGATCTGCAATAAATGTATTGGTGACAAATAGGCATCACGTACTTGAAGCGTACGAGCCAATATTGGTTGATCTCCAAGCAAAGATGTCTTCTTTGTCAGTAGCAATATTTCAGAGACAGTGAGGGCAAATTCCTCTTCAATAATTGTGAGGAAATGTTGAAGTTCTTTTGGAACTAGTGTTTCAACGTAGCGCTTAGCAAGATTTAGATCAGTTTTTGCAAGTGTCATCTCGACATTGCTAATAAAGGTATTGAAGAAGTGCCACTCATCGAGCATTGTTGCAAGCACTTCACTATTGCCTGCCTCGCGCGCAGCTTTGAGACCAGTTCCAACCCCAAACCACCCAGGAACAATCTGACGTGATTGCGTCCAACCAAATACCCATGGAATCGCACGCAAGCTACCAAGGCCACTAGTTGCATCAGGTCTGCGAGATGGACGTGAACCTAAGAAAAGATTTCCTAGTTGCTCAACTGGAGTGGAAGCATAGAAATATGCAGGCAGATCTGGATGTTCAACAAGTGAGCGATATTGTTTGAAAGAACTATCACTTATGAGTTGCATGCAATCGTTCCACTGAGCTAAATCTTGTGGCGCTTGTCGCGGTGCACGGTTGAGAACTGTTGCTTCAAGTGCTGCAGCAAGTGTGAGTTCAACATTCTCGCGAGCAAGTGCTGGTAGTGAATATTTATCGCTAATAACTTCGCCTTGTTCAGTCATTTTTATTTGACCATCAACTGAGCCCCAAGGAAGTGCGATGAGTGCTTCATATGTTGGACCGCCACCACGTCCGACAGATCCACCGCGACCATGGAATAAGCGAAGTGTTACTCCATATTTCATTGCAACATCGCGTAGTTTTCTCTGTGCTCTGTGAATTTCCCATTGGCTTGTTGCAATTCCTGCATCTTTATTGGAATCACTGTAGCCAAGCATTACTTCTTGTAGATCATCGCGGAGTGCTACTACGGCGCGATATGTTGGGTTAGAGAGTAGCTTTTCTAGAATTTCACCAGATGCTCGAAGTTCTGCAACTGTTTCAAGAAGCGGTGCAAAACCAATAGTTGCTTTCTTCGCTGCGATATCGACAAGGCCTGCTTGTTGAGCGATGACTACTGCTGCAATAAGGTCATCTGCACCCTTTGTCATCGAAACTATGTATGTCTCGATTGCTTGAGTACCAAAGGTATTGATTAGATCTGCAATTGCTACAAATGTATCTAAAGTCTTTTGAGCATTTTCATCTAAGGACGCTACGTTGAGCGAAGTACCTTTTTGAAGGATTCCAGTAAGGATTTCGAATCGTTCATCGTGTGAACGACTTGAATACGCATCATCATTGATGGCTTGAGCAAGTAAGTGGTGATGAGCATCGGAATGTTCGCGAACATCCATAGTGGCGTGAGTTAGTCCAAAGGCTGCGACTGTGCGAATTGTGCGCTCCAGAAGACCTGTAGCAATCATTTCGCCCTTATGTGCAAATAGTGAATCACGCATCAAAGTTAGGTCAGCAAGTAATTCGTGCATATCGTTGTAATCACGATGTGGAACGTGTGGTCCACCTTGTGCATGGCGATCGCGAGTCATAGCTAAGCGATGCACAATTGCAGTTGCTTTCAAACGATATGGTTCTTCAACATTGAGGCGCTTGAAACG
>WLDA01000064.1 GCA_009705025.1 Actinomycetota bacterium
GGAGATGCTGAAGAGCGTGCTGCTGCATTTATTAGTAAATATGTGACAAAGCCTGTTGTTGGATATGTTGCTGGATTTACTGCACCAGAAGGAAAGACAATGGGTCACGCTGGTGCAATTGTTTCTGGCTCTTCAGGAACTGCGCAAGGAAAGCAAGATGCACTTGAGGCAGCAGGAGTAAAGGTTGGTAAGACTCCGAGTGAAACGGCGCAATTGATGCGCGCCATATTAGAGCGCTAGCGCACAATGTTTCAGCGCGTACTTGCCGTTACTTTAGGTCAAGTAGTGCGCAGTATTGCGTTAGTGCTTCTCCCAATCTCTTTTCTCTCCCTTATTGCATGGGCTACTGCAGGCAGCGTCAATGGCAATACAACAGATCCAATGCGTGGTGCGATGTGGATCTGGTTAGGTGCACATCACTTGCCATTCACACTTTCATTGCCACCAGCTGGAACTCCAGGTTTACTCTCATATTTACCTTTAGGAGCGCTCATATTTCCAATACTTGCTATTCGCAGTGGCTTTGCTCGGAGTATGGAAAAATTCGATGATGATGTCTCGCTAATTTCACTTGCCAGGATTGCCTACATTCTGGAATACACACTCATTGCAATGCTCTGTGCTTACATGAGTAGAACGGATGCGGTTCAACCGCAATGGTATTTAGCGCCACTTACTATTCTTCCAATTGCAACTTTGACCACCTTCAGCGTAGGACGTCGACTAGTGATTTCTCAAGCAATTCTTTTTAGCTCACGCGCCCTTGCACTTTTATTGGGAGTGAGTTCAATAATTTTTGGAATTACAATTCTTACTAATCTTTCAATGGTTGAAGATCTAACCCAAGTTCTCCAACCTGGCATTCTTGGTGGGATCCTTCTTCTATTTATCAATATCCTCTATATTCCAAATGCAGTAGTTGCAACACTTTCATATTTAGCAGGCTCTGGATTTGCAATCGGATCGGGAACGCTTGTTGCACCGTGGATCCATCGATTATTTGAAATTCCAGCAATCCCACTTTTGGGTGCTGTTCCAGCCGAGAAAGCAATGTGGCATTTGTTATTTATAGTCATAATTGTGGCTGTTGGTGCACTTATGACAACGTGGACAATTCAACTGAGTACTCGCACTTTGATACAGAGTTACTTTCTCTCATGCGCCATGATTGTGCTCTTAGCCTTCTTCAGTAGTGGAGCCCTCATTACAAACATTTTGGATTCCGTTGGTGTTTCACTCTGGAAATTCCCTCTTGTAATCGGAGCAGAACTTGGGCTTGGAATATTGTTGACAATATTTATACCTAGAATTTCTCTATCGAACCCCTTGAAGCGGTGAAAAGAGCTGTAATCCTGGCATCAGGAAATGGGAGTTTGGCACAGGCAATAATCGATGATGCTCAACTTAGTACTCAGATAGTCGCTCTCATCTCTGATCGCGCAGATGCCCTTGTTTTAGAACGTGCACGACTAAGTGGAATCTCAACGCATGTCATTGAGATGAAGAGCAATCGACAGGTATGGGATAGAGAAATACTCGATTGTGTAAACAATCTCAAACCTGACTTGGTTATCAGTGCTGGCTTTATGCGAATTTTATCGCCAGATTTTGTTCGAACTTTTCCGACAATCAATAGCCATCCAGCTCTTCTGCCACTCTTTCCCGGTGCTCACGCCGTACGCGATGCTTTAGCAGCAGGCGTAAGAGAGACAGGGACGACAATCCACTGGGTAGATGAAGGCGTGGATACTGGAAAAATTATAAGGCAAGTGAAAGTTTCAATATTGCCTGGAGATAACGAAGTATCTCTTCATGAGAGAATTAAGGAAGTTGAACGAGGTCTCATTGTTGCGGCCATAAAAGAAGTATTACCCACTCTGGAGTCACGCCATGGCTGATCGCAAACCTATCCGCAGAGCCCTCATCAGCGTCTATGACAAAACCAGACTTGTAGAAATTGGAAAAGTCCTATCTGATGCTGGAGTAGAGATTCTTTCTACAGGATCTACTGCAAAGAATTTAGCAGATGCAGGGATAGCAGTTACTGAAGTCAGCGCATATACAGGATTTCCAGAAATTATGGGCGGACGCGTAAAGACATTACACCCGCGCGTGCATTCCGGAATATTGGCAGATCAAAATAATCCAGAGCATATGCAAGCAATTAAAGATTTAGATATTGCACCCTTTGATCTAGTAATAATCAATCTCTATCCCTTCGCAGCCACAATTGCATCAGGTGCTGATTTCGCTGAATGTATTGAACAAATAGATATTGGTGGCCCATCAATGTTGCGTGGTGCAGCAAAGAATCATGGCTCCGTTGCCGTTCTTAGTAATACATCTCAATATGACCTACTTGTAAGAGCTATCAAAGCTGGCGGATTTAGCGCACAAGAGCGTCAAGAATTAGCCAGAGATGTATTTAGAACAACAGCAGAATATGACCTCACTATTGCTAATTGGTTGGGCAGAGAAGAAGAACTTCCAGAATGGTTTGGACGAATCTGGCATCGCGAAAATACATTGCGCTATGGAGAAAACCCACATCAGAATGCAGCAATTTATTCAGGTGGTCCTTCAGGAATTGTTAGCGCAAAGCAATTACATGGCAAAGAGATGTCTTTCAATAATTACACCGATGCAGATGCTGCGTGGCGCGCAGTCTTGGATCATCGCGACCCTGCAGTTGCGATCATGAAGCACGCTAATCCCTGTGGAATTGCAGTGTGCGCGCTTGGTGTGGGAATCGCTTATCAGCATGCACACGAATGCGACCCAATTTCAGCATTTGGTGGCGTGGTAGCAGCTAACCGAATCGTTACCGTTGAAATGGCAACGCCACTATCACAAGTTTTTACAGAAGTAATTATTGCCCCCGGATATGAACCAGAAGCCCTTGAAATTCTTTCCAAGAAGCCATCAATTCGTATTTTGCAATGCGAAGTTCCTGGAATTAATCCAATTGAAATGCGTCCTGTTTCTGGGGGAGTATTGCTACAAAATACAGACCTCATTGATGCATCAGGTGATTCACCATCGCAATGGAAACAAGTATCTGGTCAGCCAGTTGATCTACAAGCAATGAGAGATCTTGAATTTGCATGGCGCAGTGTTCGAAGCGTCAAAAGCAATGCAATTCTGCTTGCAAAAGATACTGCCTCAGTTGGAATCGGTATGGGTCAAGTAAATAGAGTTGATTCTGCAAGACTTGCAGTTGAGCGCGCAGGAGATCGAGTCAAAGGAAGCGTTGCTGCAAGTGATGCATTCTTTCCATTTGCTGATGGCTTACAGATTCTCATTGATGCAGGAATTACGGCTGTAGTTCAACCAGGTGGAAGCGTGCGCGACGAAGAAGTAATTGCTGCAGCGCAAAGCGCCGGAATCGCGATGTTTTTCACGGGTACCAGACACTTCTCCCACGCCTAATAGGATACGAACATGAGCGCAGTGATTCTGGATGGCAAAGCATTAGCCACTCAAGTAAAGAAAGAGCTCGCACTGCGCGTTGCAGTGTTGAAAGAAAAAGGTATTACCCCAGGTCTTGGAACAATTCTTGTTGGAGATGATCCTGGTTCCCACTCTTACGTTGGCGGAAAACATCGTGATTGCCAAGAAGTTGGTATCAATTCAATTCGCATAGATCTTCCTGCAATCGCAACTGAGGGTGATGTGCTTGCCGCAGTAAAGGATCTCAATTCTTCAAAAGAATGCACCGGTTATATTGTGCAACTTCCTTTGCCAAAAGGGATAAATACTCAGAAAGTTTTAGAAGCAATCGACCCTGCTAAAGATGCCGATGGCTTGCATCCAATGAACTTAGGGCGATTAGTAGCAGGATATGAAGCGCCACTTCCTTGTACACCGCGGGCAATTGTTGAGCTACTTCGTCATTACAAAATCAATCTAGATGGAGCAGAAATAACCGTTATTGGTCGTGGTCTAACAGTGGGCCGGCCATTAGGTTTATTGCTTACAAGACGTGCTGAAAATGCAACAGTTACTCTCACTCATACAGGCACAAAAGATTTAGCAAAGCACACCCGAAATGCTGACATTGTTGTAGCTGCAATAGGCCAAACACATTTTCTAAAAGCTGACATGGTCAAGCCTGGTGCAACTCTTATTGATGTTGGAATAAGTCGCGGTGAATCAGGATTGAATGGCGATATTTCTCCAGAGGCATATGCAATTGCTGGATTTATTTCGCCGATGCCTGGTGGAGTTGGACCAATGACGCGTGCAATGTTATTAACAAATGTGGTTGATGCATGCAGCTGATTTCAAGCACTTTGCGAATCAGTAGCTACTCCCTCATATGTTTAGGAGTACTTATGGGCAGCATTGGTTATGTGAGAACTGGGTCACTTCTTATTGGCGGCGGAACACTGGGTCACGCAATTGCTGCACGTAATTCACGCAGGATTGAGTTCTACCTACCTGCCGCCATTGCAGTAGCCCTCTTTGTTCTGGCAATAGCACTACCGCATGGACGGTAGAGTTACCTTGACGTCAAGAGAGTTGTAAACGACAAAGGAGTACGCCATGGGCGGAAAAGTTACAGTTGTAGGTGCAGGATTCTACGGATCAACAACAGCGCTTCGGTTAGCTGAATACAACATCTTTGACACAGTTGTACTTACCGACATTCTTGAAGGAAAGCCAGAAGGTTTGGCACTCGATATGAATCAATCTCGTTCAATCGAAGGATTCGAAACAAAAATTGTCGGTGCAACAACAACTCCTGAAGGAGCTGGCTATGAAGCTACAGCTAATTCAGATGTAGTCGTTATAACTGCAGGACTTCCGCGCAAACCAGGAATGAGCCGTATGGATCTCATTGGAGTAAATGCAGGAATCGTTCGTGGTGTTGCTGAAAATATTGCTAAACATTCACCTAAAGCAGTCATTATCGTTGTATCTAATCCACTCGATGAGATGACAGCACTTACTCAGATTGCATCAAATTTCCCAAAGAATCGCGTTATGGGTCAGGCAGGAATGCTCGATACAGCGCGCTTTACTAACTTTGTTGCTGAAAAATTAGGCGTGAAGGTTGGTTCTGTAAAGACACTCACACTTGGCTCGCACGGAGACACAATGGTTCCAGTTCCAAGTCGTTGCACTGTCGATGGCAAGGCACTCAGTGATCTTCTTTCACAGCCAGAGATTGATGAATTAGTGGATCGCACACGCAATGGTGGTGCAGAAGTTGTTGCACTTCTAAAAACTGGTTCTGCATATTACGCACCATCTGCAGCTGCTGCTCGTATGGCAAAAGCAGTAATTGAAGATTCTGGTGCAGTTATGCCAGTGTGCGCGTGGGTCGATGGAGAATATGGAATTTCTGGTGTCTATCTTGGTGTTGAAGCCGAGATTGGTCGCGAAGGAATTAAGAAAGTAGTTGAAAGCAAACTTACTGATTCAGAAGTTATTGCTTTGAAAGCAGCAGCAGAAGCAGTCCGTGCAAAACAAGCAGATGTTCTAACACTCTAAGGAGCAAGTACTCAGATGAATAAGATCAAAGTTGAAGGCACTGTTGTTGAACTAGACGGCGATGAGATGACGCGCATTATTTGGCACTTCATCAAAGAATCACTGATCTTGCCTTATCTCGATGTCAATCTTGAGTACTACGACTTAGGCATGGAAAATCGTGATGCAACTGATGATCAAGTAACTATTGATTCAGCGCATGCAATTCAAAAGCACGGAGTTGGCGTCAAGTGCGCAACTATTACTCCGGATGAGGCTCGCGTCGAAGAATTTGGTCTGAAAAAAATGTGGAAATCTCCAAATGGAACTGTGCGCAATATTCTTGGCGGAGTTATTTTCCGTGAACCAATCATTATCAAAAATGTTCCACGCCTGGTTCCACATTGGACAAA
>WLDA01000065.1 GCA_009705025.1 Actinomycetota bacterium
CTAAGGATACGGGTAAAGAATTAGGAATCGAAGCCCAAGCCTAGAAAATCGAGGAGTTTGAGCCAGGGATTACGTTTTCCATTATTTTCATCGGCGCGATTGATTGACCATTGGGTCAATCGAATAAAAATAAATCTAAATGGCTCTGGTGGGAATGGAATTGGCTTCTTTCTCACCATTGCTAAACGAGTACGTTCGTTATCAACACCATCTAAAAGATCGAGCATTACTTGTGCGCCAAATCGAGTTGCTCCCACACCTAAACCAGTGAAGCCGAGTACGTAGGCAACGCGTCCGCGATATGCCTTACCCCAAAATGGTGAGAAGCGAGAACAAGTATCAATTGCACCACCCCAACCATGGGTGAACTTAATTCCTTTGAGTTGTGGAAATGTATCGAGGAAATCTGCAGCTAAATGTGCATATGTCTCTGCATCGGTTTCGTACTCTTGGCGAACTTTTCCGCGGAAGTTATAAATTGCATCATAACCGCCCCACAGAATTTCATTATCTTTTGTCATTCGATAATAGTGGAATTGGTTACCCGCCTCAGATAATCCTTCACGCCCCGACCAACCAATTGAATCCAATTGTTCTTGAGTTAGTGGCTCTGTAACTAATTGGAAATCATAAACAGGAACAACATATTTCTTTGCTCGTCGAACAAGTGGAGTAAATACATTTGTTGCAAGCGCTACCTTTTGTGCATAAACACTTCCGTATGGTGAATGCACAATCATCGCCTCATTTGTGCGCTCGAGCCATTCAACCTTTGTATTTTCGAATATGCGAACTCCAAGTTTCAAACACGCACGTTCTAATCCCCACACTAAACGTGCTGGATCAACAAGGGCAGTTCCATCTGGATCCCACAATGCACCTTTGTATAGCGGTGATTTTACGCGCTTGAAAACTTCTTCTTGAGAGAAAACTTCTACGTGGTCACCGTAGGAATTACGCAGCGCTGCTTCTTCTGCAAAACCATTCTTTTGCCACTCTTCAACTGCTACTCGCAGTTCTCCCGTGCGCTCCCAACCACAATCAATTCCATAACGCGCAATCGCTTCTTCAATACCATCCATATTTTCGCGACCAAGACGTTCAATAATCTGCATCTCATCTTTGAAGCGTGAATATCCATTAGTAAAACCATGAGTCAGCGAAGAGTTACAAAATCCGCCATTGCGACCTGATGCACCTGCGCCGGTTTCGCGCTGTTCTACAACAACTACTTCGCGTTCTGGATTTTGTTCTTTTGCAAGAAGGGCGGTCCACAAACCTGTGTAACCTGCGCCGACAATGCAGAGATCTGTTGTGACATCACCAATCAAGGTTGGATTTGGTTGTGGTTCTAAAGGGTCTTCATCGAGCCAATAAAGCTGAGGCTGCATATGAGAAAGATGTTTGAGTACGTAAGGGTCGATGGTGGCCATCGCGCTATCCGGCCTTGGCCGGAATCACCCCTTCACATCTACTCGTAGTTGGCCCGGGTCCTCCGGAGTCCTACCCCATAACGCAAGTCGATTTATTCAAACTTGTTCATCGTTATAGCAGGTCTAAATATTAGCGCGCTTTCTTACGATTGACGAGTTGACCCGCGATAACGATGGCTAATGCGAGGAAAAACATTGAGGAACCGATCACATTAGCTTGGGCAGGGATACCGCGTGCTGCGGAAACATAGACGAATTTTGGAAATGTAATGAGCGTTCCAGAATTGAAATTCGTAATAATGAAATCATCAAATGAAAGGCTAAAAGCAAGTAGTGCAGCGCCGGCAATTCCAGGTGCTACTAATGGCAAAGTAACTCGTCTAAATGTTTCAAGTTCATTTGCATAAAGATCCATCGCCGCTTGCTCTAAACGTGGGTCCAAACTAGCAATTCGTGCTTTGACCGTTACTACAACGAAAGAAGTACAAAACATAACGTGTGCAATTACTGTTGGCCAAAAACCAGGATTGATCTTGAATACTAGGAATAGGGATAGAAGCGAGGCTCCTAGAACAATTTCAGGTGTTGCCATTGGTAAAAAGATAAGCAGATTTGAACTTGAGCGCCCCTTGAATTGATAGCGACCGATTGCAAAAGCAATCATAGTTCCAAGGATTGTCGCAAATGTTGTTGCCAAGACACCAATCTTGATGGAATTACCAAGCGCGTTACATACTTCTGGGGCGCCACAAGGATTCTGCCAATTACTAAGAGTGAAGCCCTTCCATATGAGATTACTCTTACCAGAATCATTGAATGAAAATACAAATGTGTATGCCACAGGAATAAACAGATACGTAAAGCCAAAAATCATATAGATGCGCAACATATTACGGCCGAACCATCGAGAGATTCGAGCTTTTGTCGGAATCGTTGGAATCGTTGCATCTTTGATTTTCTGACTCATACCAACTCCTCCGTTCCAGCTTTGCGTATGTACAAAGTAACAAGAATCAAAATTGCAGCCATAAGAGTAAATGAGAGTGCCGCCGCTGTTGGATAATCAACGATCTTGAAATATCGAGATTCAATAACGTTGCCGATCATCTTTGTATTTGGACTTCCGAGAATTGCAGCGTTGACATAATCACCAGCGGCAGGAATAAATGTCAGAAGAGTTCCTGCGACAACACCGGGCATAGATAGTGGGACAGTCACTCGACGAAAAGTTGTGAGCCCATTTGCATAAAGATCACCAGACGCCTCAATTGTGCGTGGATCTATGCGCTCAAGGGATGCGTAGAGAGGTAGAGTCATAAAGGGCAAGAAGTTGTAGGTCATGCCTGCAACAACTGCAAAGGCGGTAGAAGTAAGTGTGGTTTGCTCACTAATAATGTGTAATGAACGAAGAGTTGGAACAATAAATCCTTCTTCGCCCAATATTTGCTTCCAGGCAACGGTACGGAGCAAGAAAGATGTGAAGAATGGTGCAACTACAAGTACAAGCAAAATATTCTTGAATTTTCCAGATTTGAATGCAATTGCATAAGCCAATGGGTATGCAATAGCCAGCGCCAAGATTGTGGCAAGAGTTGCATAAACGAATGAACGACCAAATTGCTCTTTATTATCTACAAATGCATTAATGTAATTACTAAATGCAAATGACTGTTCGTATTCGCCAGTGTCGCCACCTTTGACAGGTGTTTGAGTAGATGTTTGCGCAAGATTGAGAATCGGAAGGATAAAGAAAGTAAATAGGAATGCAAAACCAGGAAGAAGCAGTAGGTATGGAACCCGAGCCTTACCTATTTTCATTCCTCTGCTGGTTCCTCTGGATTTACCTCAGTGCCTGCTTCAATATCTTCATCACCACGTAAACCAAATGTAAAAGTTGGCTCCCATGAGATCACAACTTCGTCACCCTTATCAAATGGTGCAACGCCATCATCGTTTTGTTCAAAGACCATAAGTTCTTGGCCCCACGGCATTGCGACAACATATTGAGTACTCACGCCAATGTAGGAAACATCTTCGATGTGTCCGCCGGTTAGAGTGTTTCCACGAGTTGGCGTTCCGGTACGAGAGATGCGGAATTTTTCAGGACGAATTCCCGCATACATCGAATTATCGACAGCATGGCTGCGCTTTTTAGGCATTGAAATCTTTTGTCCAAAAAGATCAATTACTAAATTATCGCCATCATTACCTTCGATTTTGCCTTTGATTAGATTTGATTGACCAAGGAAGTTTGCAACAAATGCGGTCTCTGGATCATCATATAAATCAGCTGGTGAGCCCATCTGTTCAATGCGTCCTTCATTCATTACAGCAATCGTGTCAGCCATAGTCATGGCTTCTTCCTGATCGTGCGTTACGTGAACGAATGTAAGTCCAACTTCGCGTTGAATCCATTTGAGTTCAATCTGCATTTGACGACGCAATTTGAGATCGAGTGCACCAAGGGGTTCATCAAGGAGTAATAGTGCAGGGCGATTTACGATTGCGCGAGCAAGTGCAATGCGCTGTTGTTGTCCACCAGATAGTTGTGTTGGCTTACGGCCTGCCAAATGTGGCAACTCAACAAGGCTAAGAACTTTGTCTACTTGTTCCTTCACATCTTTGATACCGCGGCGGCGAAGACCGAATGCAATATTTTCAAAGATTGTTAGGTGCGGGAAGAGTGCGTAGTTCTGAAAAACGGTATTGATTGGACGTTGATATGGACGAGTTGTTGTTATATCCGTATCACCTAAATGAATACTGCCAACCGTTGGTTCTTCAAGACCTGCAACCATGCGAAGCGTTGTGGTCTTTCCACATCCTGATGGACCAAGGAGTGCAAAAAATGAACCTTTAGGAATAGTGAGCGTTAGATCATCAACAGCGTTGAAATCTCCATACGACTTCGTAATTCTGGTGAGACGAAGATCGCCTCGTGCAGATATTGCGTCGTTAGACACCTAGTTGCCTTGTGCCTTTTGGAATGCCTCGGCCCATGTTGTCTCCTCCGTTGGAGTAAGAGAACGGAATACATGAAGACGTGATGCAGTCTTCTCTGTTGGGAATATGTATTCACTTGTTGCAAGCTCTGGTGCAATCTTTTCCATTTCAGCTTGTGCACCCTTTACTGGACATACGTAATTTACATATGCAGCAACTTCAGCAGCAACTGCTGGGTCGTAGTAATAATTGATCATCTTCTCAGCATTAGCTTTTCCTGTAGCAGATGCAGTTGAAGGAATCATCAAGTTATCACCGGAAATAGTTCCGCCGGATTCTGGAATTGCAAAGTCAAACTTGCCCTTATTTTCTGAGGCAAGAATAAACATATCGCCAGACCAACCAATAACAGCAGTTGCATCCCCTGATGTGAGATCTTCTGCATATTCGTTGCCCTTCACGCCACGAATCCAGCCATCGGCAATCTTCTTAGCCATAAAGTCAACGGCATTCATAAATTGCGCTTCAGTTACTGTTGCAAGATCCACACCTTGTGCAAGCAAAATTACTCCGATGGTGTCGCGCATTTCAGTAAGTACAACAATCTTTCCCTTATTCTGTGGAGCAAAGAGATCATCGAGTGTACGAATCCCCTTTGGATTCTTCTCAACATTCCATCCAAATCCAGCCATGATGCCTTGCCATGTAAGTGAAGATTCACGCTTTGGATCGTATGAAGGAGAAGCAAGCGAATCTAGAATATTTACCTTATTTGGAACGTTTGCTACATCAAATTTTTGTGTGTAACCAAGGCGTAGCCAGCGTGCAGCCATCCAGTCAGTTGGTGTTACAACGTCATAACCAATATCTTCGCCAAGCTTGAGTTGCGCTTGTACCTTTCCAAAGAATTCATCATTATCGTTATAATCTTCAAAATACTTTGCTTCAATTCCAGTTTGCTCAGTGAATTTTACTAAAGTTGGATAAGTCTTTGAATCTGAATCAAAATCTAAATAAAGAGGCCAGTTACCCCAACGGACAGAATTTTCAGAAGAAGCGCTATCCCCACCTGATCCACACGCTGCTAGTAATCCTGCAGCACCAAGTCCACCTGCACCTGCAAGAACTGCACGGCGAGAAATGCGCGCTCCAAGAATTGAACGCGCTTCTGGTGAGAGTGAATTTTCTGTAACCATACTGATTTACTCCTTCTAGATTGGTAATGGGTGGTGCTGGTCAAATACTACGCCCCAAGATTAGTCATCACATGCTTGATTCGGGTGTAATCCTCGAATCCATATGCTGACAAGTCCTTGCCGTAGCCCGAACGCTTGAAGCCCCCGTGAGGCATCTCTGCCACAACCGGAATATGTGTGTTGATCCAGACGCAACCAAAGTCGAAGGCCTTGGCCATTCTCATTGCTCGGCCGTGATCTTTAGTCCAGACACTCGAAGCTAAGCCGTAATCA
>WLDA01000066.1 GCA_009705025.1 Actinomycetota bacterium
ATTGCTCTTCATCGACAATATCTTCCGCTTTACACAAGCAGGTTCTGAAGTATCAACTCTTCTCGGTCGTATGCCATCTGCTGTGGGTTACCAGCCAACACTTGCAGATGAAATGGGACAGTTGCAGGAGCGCATTACTTCAACACGTGGTCACTCAATTACATCGATGCAGGCAATTTATGTTCCTGCAGATGACATTACTGACCCAGCTCCACACACAACATTTGCGCACTTAGATGCAACAACAGTGCTCTCACGTCCAATTTCAGAACTTGGAATTTATCCTGCGGTAGATCCACTCGATTCATCATCACGTATTTTGGATCCACGCTATATCGGAGAGCACCACTTCCGTGTTGCAAACCGCATCAAGCAAATCTTGCAGCGTTATAAGGATCTTCAAGACATCATCGCGATTCTTGGTATTGATGAACTTTCAGAAGAAGATCGTATTCTTGTGGGACGCGCACGTCGTATTCAGCGCTTCTTGTCACAGAATACTTTCGTTGCAAAGGTCTTTACAGGTATCGACGGTTCATTCGTTCCACTCGCTGACACAATCGCAGCATTTGAAGCACTTGCAGATGGAAAGTACGATCACGTTCCTGAGCAGGCATTCTTTATGTGCGGTGGGCTAGACGATGTAGAACGTAAAGCCGCTGAATTGGCAAAGAACTAAGCCATGGCACTTCAAGTCGAATTAGTATCGCCAACAGAGCGCGTCTGGACGGGTGAGGCAACATTTATCTCTGCTCGTACAGTCGAAGGTGATTTGGGAGTTCTCCCGGGTCACGCACCAATCTTTGGCGTACTAGTCGACGGTGTTGTAAGTATTAAAGGTGTCGATGGAAGCGCTACTGATTTCAATGTCAGTGGCGGCTTCTTATCGGTATCAAATAATCGTGTTTCAATTCTTACAGAAACTGTTACTAAGTAATTTTCCAAAACTTATTTACTCGCGCGTGACCTTTGCACCTAAAGATTGAAGTTGCTGCGCAAAATTTGGATAACCACGATCTAAGTGAAATGCCTGATCGATAGTTGTTTCACCTTCACTAACCAAAGCAGCAAGTACTAGGCCAGCGCCAGCGCGAATATCAGTGGCCTCAACTGGGGCTCCAGATAGCTCTTTTACGCCTGTAATTGAGGCATGGTGGCCATCAATGCTGATTTGAGCACCGAGGCGAATGAGTTCATTTACGAACATAAATCTAGATTCAAATACATTCTCAGTAACAATTGCGTTGCCATCTGCAATCGCATTGAGCGCAATAACCATGGGCAATAAATCTGTTGGAAACCCAGGGTAGGGAAGTGTTGCAACATCGATTGATTGTGGTCGCGAATCCATGCGGACTCGTATCCCATCTTCTGTTGTTGTAATTATTGCTCCAGCACTTGCCAATTTTTCTAGTGGTAACTCTAAATCTTGTGCGCGTGCGCCATGAATTGTTATATCTCCCTGAGTCATTGCTGCTGCAAATGCCCATGTACCAGTGATGATGCGATCAGGAATAGTTGTGTGATCAGTTGGATGAAGTGCACCAACTCCAGTAATAGTAATAAGGGGAGTACCAAGTCCTTTTATATCGGCTCCCATTGAAATTAGGAATTCGCCTAAATCAACTAAGTCAGGTTCGCGCGCTGCATTATCGATAGTTGTAATACCTCGCGCTAATACCGCAGCAGTCATTATATTTTCAGTTGCACCCACACTTGGGAAATCTAAAGAGATTGCAGCGCCAGTGAGCCCATTAGGTGATTCTGCAACTACATAGCCATGTTCAATATGTGCAGTTGCACCGAGTGATTCAAGACCCTTGATATGAAAATCTAATCCACGAGAGCCAATTGCATCTCCGCCAGGTAGAGCAACTTCAGCTTTACCTGTTCTGGCAACGAGTGGACCTAATACATTTATTGATGCACGCATCTTGCGCACTAGGTCATAATCTGCGCGATGTCCTGGAGTTTGCGGTACATCAATTGTGACAACACCGTGATTATTTATAACGGTGCATCCAAGGCGCGTCAGTAAGTCGCCCATGATGTCTACGTCGGCAATATCTGGAACATTGCGTATTGTTGAAAGGCCAGGGGCTAGAAGCGCAGCAGCCATTAATTTCAAAGCGGAGTTTTTTGCCCCTGAAATTCTGACTTCACCGCGCAGATGGGTGCCGCCAATGACGCGAAAACGATCGTGCGTAGCCATACCCATCCTCTCTCCTTAGCCCGAGTGGTCTCATCGTAACTGCCCTATTAGGCTCTACCCATGGTTCATCTAACTCGAATTTATACCAAGACTGGCGATGACGGCACAACTTCACTCGGAGATATGAGTCGCACATCAAAAAATGATCCTCGCCTTGAAGCCTATGCCACTGTCGATGAAGCGAATTCATCCATAGGCGTTGTTCTATCAACTGATGAATTGAGCGAGGATGTTCGCGCATTATTAGTGCGAATTCAAAATGATTTATTCGATGTTGGAGCAGATCTTTGCACCCCTGTTGCAGATGCACCTGCCTTTGAACCACTTCGCGTACTTGAATCGCAAGTTACATATATTGAAGAGAAGATTGATTTTTACAACGAATCACTTGAAGCACTTCGCTCATTTGTGTTGCCATCCGGCACTCCAGCCGCAGCACACTTACATGTTGCTCGCACGGTTACTCGTCGTGCAGAACGTCGAACATGGGCAGCTATTCACGCCTTTGGTGGCGGAGTAAATCCTTTGACTGCCAAATATCTCAATAGATTATCCGATTTACTCTTTGTGCTTGCACGAGTTGCAAATAAAGAAATTGGCGATCAATTGTGGGTTCCTGGAGCAAACCGCTAACTTTATCCTTCGGTTGGAAAATATTGCGTAAAAGGAACTTTGGTATCAGGTGCATCATGATGACACGTGATATTTATTCCAGTGACAATATGTTCTTTTGTAATATCTTCTTGGCTAGCAAGTAAAACCGTAACCATTTGTCTTGGCTCACTGGCACCGACTGTTCTGCGAATCGATCCATAAATTACCTTTGTCGCATCAGAGACTTTGGCAGTTATATCCCACCAGGTACAACCATTTTCAGATGCAACCTGTACCGCACCGCATGAATACTTCTCGCAAACACGAACGCCATCAACTAAACGCGCTAACTCTCGCGTTAAATTCTTGTTATTTGATGCATTCCCAATGAGTTCTTTAGCAGTTGGTATTTTCGCCCAGATTTCACCGTCATCACTTTTGAATCCAAATAAGGGCCACTCTGGTTTCGGTGATGGAGAGAGTAGAACTTTCTTACGAGGTTTTTTCTTTACCGGCTTCTTTTTGACTACTGCTTTCTTTGTTGCTTTAGCAGTGGTCGTTGCTTTAGCAGTGGCTTTCGCACTCACCATTGGTTTAGCACTCGCTGTAGCAGTGGCCTTCGCTGTTGGCTTAGGAGTTGGTGACTTCGTGGCAGCCATTGCTGCAGGAGTGAGCAGAGTAAATGCGATGAGGCAGGCTAAGAACTTCTTCAATCGCGTGACCATTTGAATGTTCGAAGTGAGATAAAGAAACCTACAACAAGCCAGATAATCAAGATTAGAAATGTTCTACCTGTCTCCCAAGATTTTGCAACTTCACTTGCGGCAAATGAATCAGGAAGAAAAACTGATCGCATTCCTTGCGTAAGCCATTTGAGAGGGAATATTGCTGCTACTTGCTGCATCCATGAAGGCAATTGAGTAAAAATGAAGAAGACTCCGCTAAAGAATTGAAGCACTATAACTACAGGAGAGACAACGGCAGAAGCACCGCGACCACTCTTTGGGACTGTAGAAAAAGCTATACCTAAAACAGTTGACGATGCAGTTCCTAAAATAATGAGCCAAGTAAAGGTAAACCATTTCGATATATCAGTTGGCATATTCAAGCCAAAGAAGAAATATCCACCAGCGAGTAAAAGGATTACTTGAAGAATCATGCTGACAAAAACTAATAAAGCTTTACCTATGAAATAACTTGCAACTGGCATCGGAGTTCCACGTAGACGTTTGAGAGAGCCGTAATCACGTTCCATTGGAATCGTAATTGCGAGTTGTTGGAAACCACTATTGACCAATCCAGATGCGACCATTCCTGCAACAAAATATTGTGAGAAAGTTACACCTGGTGCAATTGTGTCTTTGAATACTGATCCAAATATTGCCAGAAGAATTAGTGGAAAGAGAAGCGTAAAGACAACAGATTCACGTTGACGAGTAAATTGCTTTATCTCAAGTATGCCTCGACGAAGTCCAAGATTGAGTGCTCCAGGAATTTTACTCATCAGCGCGGCCAATCATTTTCAAATAAATATCTTCAAGTGATGGTCGAGTAATACTTAACTCTGGAATTTCGCCTGAAAATTGGGTGGTCAATGTTGAAACAAGAGCAGTTGGATTTTCCGTCTCTTCGCTTTTGATTTCATCATTATCGCGCCACTGCACAAGGGCTTTGGAAGTAGAGCGCCCACCTAATTGTTTAGGGGTAGAAACTTCAATGATCTGGCCGTGATTGATAACAGCAACTCGATCAGCGAGTGCCTCCGCCTCATCTAAGTAGTGCGTTGTCAGCACAATTGTGGTGCCATCGTTTCGCAGGCCATCGATGAGTGACCAAAATGCACGACGAGCTTCGGGATCAAATCCAGTTGTTGGTTCATCAAGGAATAGAAGTTCTGGGTTTCCAATAATTCCAAGTGCCACATCGAGTCGCCGGCGTTGACCACCGCTCAAATTTCGAATCAAATCTTTAGATTTATCTTCAAGGCCCACCGCAGCAATAACTTCTTCGGGATTACGAGGATTGGAGTAATACCCAGAAAAATGTGAGATGGTCTCTGAAACGGTGAGGTCGCCTGCATCGGATGTCGATTGAAGGACGATGCCAATTCGATTTCGCCATTCACGTGATGCTCGGCCTTGTGTTGCGGGATCAAAACCTAAGACTTTTACTTCACCAGCATCACGAGTTCTAAAGCCTTCAAGAATCTCAACTGTTGTTGTCTTGCCAGCACCGTTGGGGCCAAGGAGTGAAAAAATCTCACCTTTGGTAATTGATAAATCGATGCCACGAACAGCCTCGAGGCTTGCATATGACTTACGTAGCCCACGAACCTCTATGACATTCACACTCTCATTATGCTACTTGCAGCAAAAAGTGCGAAAATAGCGCCATGAGCCCGCGTAAAAATTACCCTAAAAATCGCCGGCCTAAGTCTGAAGATCGTGAAATCAACCCTTCAAATGAAACTATCGAAGAACATCCAGATGGTATTTATCGAGTTCGCAAACTAACCGGATCAGCTTCTAATAAACCATATCGCTGTCCAGGATGCGATCAAGTAATTCCTATGGCTACGCCACACATAGTTGCATGGCTTGAATATGACGAAGATGGTCGCAGACATTGGCACACTGCGTGCTGGGCAAAGAAAAATAATCGTGGCCCTAACACAGAGCGCACACGAAATGCACCTAGATATTAACCAAGACGACCCTTGAGAGTTTTTGTTAGGAAGACAATTAGCTTGTCATTGCCTGCAGTACGTTTGAAACTTGTGAAGGCAATTGGAAGTTGAAAGCGTGCACGAACAACAGTGCGCGGATATGTGAATTCTAGAATTCCTTCAGGTCCGTGAATACGTCCATAACCACTGTCTTTGACGCCGCCAAATGGCACGGATGCAATTGCAGCAAATGAAATCACTGAATTGATTGCAACCATTCCACATTTGAGTTGTGAAGCAATTCTTTTGCCTTGACGCTTGGACCAGATAGATGCGCCAAGTCCATA
>WLDA01000067.1 GCA_009705025.1 Actinomycetota bacterium
CCCATTAGCCAAACGCGCGCCAAATGGGGTTACTAAGCCTTCTCACGAGTATCCCTACTGCCGATTTACCGATAGGATAAAAGACTGCTAGGTCGGAATTTCGCCTCTAGCGCCAATTTCAGGCATTAAGGGAGTCCAGTGAGCGAGAAGCCAGGCACATATAACGCCAGTGCGATCACCGTACTCGAAGGCCTTGAGGCGGTTCGCAAACGCCCCGGCATGTACATCGGCTCGACAGGTGAGCGAGGCCTGCACCACCTTGTTTATGAAATCGTTGATAACTCGGTTGATGAAGCGCTCGCCGGCTATTGCTCTGAAATAAATGTAACGCTGATGGAAAATGGCGGCGTCGAAGTAATTGATAACGGCCGCGGAATTCCAGTTGATATTCACCCAGTTGAAAAAAAGCCAGCACTTGAAGTTGTGCTTACTGTTTTGCACGCCGGAGGAAAATTTGGCGACGGTGGCTATTCAGTCTCTGGCGGACTCCACGGTGTAGGTGTCTCAGTTGTAAACGCTTTAAGTTCTGACCTTTCAGTAATTGTGCAACGCGATGGAAGTTTTTGGTATCAAGATTACAAACTCGGTGTGCCAACTGCACCAGTTCGCAAAGGTGATGAATCCAGCAAGACTGGAACAACAGTTAAATTCTGGCCATCAGAGGAAATTTTTGAAACAACAGATTATTCATTTGAAATTCTTTCTACGCGTTTTCGTGAAATGGCATTCCTTAATAAAGGTTTGATTTTGACCCTCACAGATATGCGTCTTGGACATGTTGATGAAAAGGGTGAACAACTAAGCGTTCGCTACCAATATCAAGGCGGCATTGCAGACTTTGTAAAACACCTGAATTCCACACGCGGTGAGACTCATAAATCAATCATCTCTTTTAGCTCTGAAGATACAAAGCGCAAGATTGCACTCGAGGTTTCTATGCAATGGAATGCTGGATTTACTGAATCTGTATATACATTCGCAAACACAATTCATACACATGAAGGTGGAGCACACGAAGAAGGTTTTAGGACTGCGCTTACCTCAATTGTAAATAAATTTGGCGAAGAACAAGGTTTCATTCGTAAGAAAGAAGATCGCCTAACAGGTGATGATGTTCGAGAAGGTCTAACAGCGATTGTCTCTATCAAACTAGCAGAGCCACAATTTGAAGGACAAACAAAAACTAAACTCGGAAATACTGAAGCGAAGTCATTTACCCAAAAAGTTGTCAATGAAGAACTTGCAACATGGTTTGAACAAAACCCAGTAGAAGGTAAAGAAATTGTTCGCAAAAGCATTGATGCAGCTGCTGCACGCGTAGCTGCACGAAAAGCACGCGACCTTTCACGAAACCGCAAAGGATTACTCGAAGGCCGCGGAATGCCTGGAAAATTAGCTGATTGCCAATGGACTGATCCTGAAAAATGCGAGCTATACATTGTCGAAGGTGACTCTGCGGGTGGCTCAACTAAAGGTGGACGTGATTCACGAAATCAAGCAGTGCTACCTATCCGCGGAAAAATTCTCAATGTAGAAAAAGCACGCATTGATCGCGTACTTCAAAACAATGAAGTACAAGCGCTAATTACTGCACTTGGTACAGGTGTTCATGATGATTTTGATATTGCGAAGCTGCGCTATCACAAAATTATTTTGATGGCAGATGCCGACGTTGATGGACAACACATCAGAACACTCTTGCTCACACTTCTATTTAGATTTATGCGCCCACTTATCGAACATGGTTATGTTTACTTTGCACAACCACCGCTTTATAAATTGAAATGGGGCGGGAAAGAACCAGTTCAGTATGCATTCTCTGATCGCGAACGCGATGGCTTTATCAAACTTGGTCTTGAAGCAGGGAAACGTTTACCTAAAGAAGATGGAATTCAACGCTTCAAAGGTTTAGGTGAGATGCCAGCAAAAGAACTTTGGGATACGACAATGGATCCAGAACACCGCGTATTAATTCGAGTAACACTTGAAGATGCTGCGGCAACAGATGATCTCTTTTCAGTTCTCATGGGTGAAGATGTAGAACAACGCCGCGCATTTATTCAACGCAACGCTAAAGATGTTAGATTCTTGGATATTTAGGAAACGCCATGGAAGAAAATAAAGATTTCGACAGAATCGAAACAGTTGATCTCCAAGTGGAGATGGCTCGCTCTTATTTAGATTATGCAATGAGTGTCATCGTCGGACGCGCACTTCCAGATATTAGAGATGGTTTAAAACCAGTTCACCGCCGCGTTCTTTATGCAATGTATGACGCTGGATATCGCCCAGATAAGGGCTATTACAAGTCTTCGCGCATCGTCGGTGACGTTATGGGTAATTACCACCCGCACGGAGATGGTGCTATTTATGACACTGTTGTTCGTTTAGCCCAACATTGGTCACTTCGCTATCCACTCATTGATGGCAATGGAAACTTTGGCTCCCCCGGTAACGACCCAGCTGCTGCCATGCGTTACACAGAGGCCCGTCTATCTCCAATAGCTATGGAGATGATGCGCGATATTGATGAAGATACAGTCAATTTTGTTCCTAACTATGACGGGCGATCACAAGAGCCAACAGTTCTACCAAGTCGATTCCCAAACTTATTAGTAAATGGCAGCGCTGGAATTGCAGTTGGAATGGCCACAAATATTCCACCACACAACCTTCGTGAAATTGGTGAAGGTGTTGCATGGGCACTCGCGCATCCCGAAGCAAAATCAGATGAGTTGCTTACTCAATTACTAAAAATTGTAAAAGGCCCAGACTTTCCTACAAAAGCACTCATTGTTGGTCGCACAGGTATTGAGAGCGCATACCGCACTGGTCGCGGATCAATCACAATGCGAGCTGTCGTACAAGTAGAAGAAATAAACAAGCGAACATGTTTAGTTATCTCTGAACTTCCATACCAAGTAAACCCAGACAACCTTGCACTAAAAATTGCCGAGCTAGTCAAAGATGGAAAAATCAAAGGCATTGCAGATGTTCGCGACGAAGGAAACGAGCGTTTAGGACAGCGCCTCGTCATAGTCTTACAAAGTTCAGCGATTCCAAAAGTAGTACTCAATAACCTTTACAAACAAACACAACTCCAAGACACATTCGGTGCAAATATGTTGGCACTCGTTGATGGGGTACCACGTACATTGCGCCTTGATGAATTTATTCGTTTCTATATAGACCACCAAGTAGAAGTAATTGTGCGCCGCACAAAATTCCGTTTAGTTGAAAAAGAGAAGCGCGCTCACATTCTTCTCGGATACCTAAAGGCACTGGATGCGCTTGACGCTGTTATTGCTTTGATTCGTGCGAGCACAACACCTGAAGAAGCTCGCACAGGCTTGATGAAATTACTCGATGTTGATGAAATTCAAGCTAATGCCATTCTTGATATGCAGTTGCGCAGAATCGCAGCACTTGAGCGCCAGAAGATCAATGACGAGTACGAAGGACTAATGGCCGACATCATTGAACTCAATGCAATCCTTGCTAGCCCTGAAAAACAGCGTGAAATAATCAAAACAGAGCTTGAAGAGTTAGTTACTAAATATGGTGATGAGCGCCGTACGCAAATTGTTGCAAGCGAAGGCGATTTCTCTGCAGAAGATTTGATTCCAGACCAAGATGTAGTTGTAACAATTACTCGCGGCGGATATTCAAAGCGCACAATGGCAGATCTTTACAGATCGCAACGCCGTGGCGGCCGCGGAGTAAAGGGTGCAGCACTAAAAGAAGATGACGTTGTTGATCACTTCTTTGTTGCATCAACACACGACTGGTTGCTCTTCTTCACAAACCAGGGACGCGTGTATCGCACCAAAGTTCACGAATTACCAGATGCAGGCCGCGATGCGCGTGGACAACATGTTGCAAACCTAATGGCATTCAAACCAGAAGAAAAAATCGCACAAGTGCTTTCAATTAAAGATTATGAAATTTCACCATTCTTGGTTCTTGCAACAAAGAGCGGACTTGTAAAGAAAACACCACTGAGTGAATATGATTCACCACGCACAGGTGGACTTATTGCGATTTCACTCAAAGACAATGATGAAGTTGTAAGTGCATCACTCATGAATGTGGGAGATGAATTGCTTTTGGTTTCTAGAAAAGGAATGTCGTTGCGTTTTGTAGTCGATGATGAATCCTTGCGACCAATGGGACGCTCAACCAGCGGTGTTATTGGAATGAAGTTTAAGAAAGATGATGAGTTGCTAACAATGGCCCGCATCGATACGTCGCTTGCAACAGATTCATTTGTATTTACTGCAACTGATGGTGGTTACGGCAAGAAAACCCCTATCGATGAATATCGTGTTCAAGGTAGAGGTGGCATCGGAATCAAAGCAGCAAAAATCGATGAAGATTCCAGAGGATCATTAGTTAGCGCACTTGTTCTTCGCAATGAAGATGAAGTATTAGCAATTACTTCTGCCGGCACAGTGATGCGAACACCCGCAGCAGAGGTTCGCCAGACCGGTCGCGATTCAATGGGTGTGCGTTTGGTCAATCTTGATGACGGCGTGAGCCTGCTTTCAGTGACTAAAAACAGCGAAGATGAGATTTCTCCGAAAAATCAGTAGGGTAAGAGCCTGAGTTTGGGCTCACGCAAAGTTCAAGGTAACCTTGCGCTTCTGTGATTGCGTCTAACGCAATTGCGGGCCTATAGCTCAGCCTGGTTAGAGCGCTTCCCTGATAAGGAAGAGGTCGATGGTTCGAGTCCATCTAGGCCCACCCCGCTCAACACGGGGACCTAGCTCAATTGGTAGAGCACTGCCTTTGCAAGGCAGGGGTTAGGGGTTCGATTCCCCTGGTCTCCACAAGTACGTCAACGATTAAAAACTTATAAAAATAGAAAGTGGTTTATTCATGTCAACAAATACCGCAACCCTTCACACTTCAATGGGCGACATTGTTATTGAGCTTTTCCCAAACCATGCACCAAAGACAGTTGCAAACTTTGTTGAACTTGCAACAGGCGCTCGCGAATGGGTAGACCCACGCACTGGCGAAAAATCAAATGCTAACTTGTATGACGGCACGGTTTTTCACCGCGTCATTGACGGTTTCATGATTCAAGGCGGAGATCCACTTGGTCAAGGAACTGGCGGACCTGGTTACAAGTTTGCAGATGAATTTCATGGCGAACTAACTTTTGATCGTCCATACATTCTTGCAATGGCAAACTCTGGCCCAGGAACTAATGGTTCACAATTCTTTATCACTGTTGCACCGACTACATGGCTAAATCGCAAACACAGCATCTTTGGTGAAGTGAAGGATTCTGCTAGCCAGGGTGTAGTTGACGCAATTGCTAAAGCAAAGACTGGGCCACAAGATCGCCCATCAACACCAATTACAATTACTAGCGTAAGCGTCAAATAATCTAAATCGCGCTGATGAAGCGTTCCGCAACTCTCACACTCATCACAATTATTTGTGCTGCATATTTAGTGCAATTACTAGTTCCCAACCTAGAACAAAATCTTTTTCTCATCAAAGAAGCAATCCTTAGTGATGGACAAATTCACGGGACCGCCCGTGGTGAGTGGTATCGATTACTAACTGTTGCTCTCACACACGGCGGAATTTTTCACCTTGGATTTAATATGTATGCGCTGATGGTTCTTGGAAATCCAATTGAGGCTGCATTTGGAAAAGAAAGATTTTTAGTAATTTTTTTCATCTCACTCATTAGCGGATCGTTGGTATCAAATTATTTCGCCGCAGCTAATCAACCATCTGTTGGAGCATCTGGCGCAATCTTTGGACTCTTTGGTGCAATGGCGGTCGTCGGGCGAAA
>WLDA01000068.1 GCA_009705025.1 Actinomycetota bacterium
TATCCAAATTTGGCCAGGTGCAAAGTTAATTGCTTCCCCATCAGGCGTACTCCACTGTGTTCCAGACTCTGGCGTTGGTCTAGACCATATTGCTTCGAAACTCTTTCCATCGCGCAATATGAAACCAGTGCCTGACCCAACTGTTGCCGAGAATGGAGTTACCCCTCCGACTTTGTCGTGAAACTCTGACGGTGTAATTAGTACATTTTGTATTACAAGTGTTGTGGGTCCTAGATGTTTTCCTGAATCAGCTAGATCTGGACCATTGCGATTACTTAGTAGCCAACGTTTCTCAATTTGCGACCAAGTCGCGGTGTATGAATTTGCTGGCCAATGCATGACGACGGAAGTTATCGCGGTTCCTGAATCTGGGGCATCACCGAAAGTCCAGCCCATATTTCTAGATTGCGCAATGTCGTAACCGTTTTCGACAATTTTTTGCATAAGTAAATCTGCGCGCAAAACCATTGCTGTAGGGGGCGTTCGAAGCGGATCAGTTGTATAAATTGTTGACGACTGACTTTGAGCACCGAGATCTTGCAAATTTGCAGCAGAGATAACTGGACGTAATTTAGATTGAGCACCGCTATACGCAAAAGCGATATGCCCATACTGTGCGAGTATTTCGATGTCGCTAATACGAGCACTGCGCACGGGACCTATGCGAGAAGGAATCTTTGATGAAAATACAGCAGCGAGTCGAGTGAGGCCACCTTCTACTTGTTCAATATAGACAAGATCGGCATCTTCAAGTCCAATTTGTGGGTGCGCTGGAGGCGTATCATCAATTTTTACAACCAATACGGGGCCGTCAATTCCTGGCGCACCAGTAATGCTATTTACTTGAACTGGTGTGATTATCTTTACTTTTTCCGCAAGTGCAATAATCGATGGTTTGAGAGCATAGAAAACACTTGATCCAATAATTGTCACCGACAGAACTGTGAGGACAAATTTTCTAAAGGACATCTTCTTCAAATTCATATGTCACCGGTAGGGGCGCCGTTCCTGCAAGCCTAAATATTCGAATCACTTTTCTACTGCGAAGATTGTGCGTGCTGTTGACGGCATCTACGTGCAACGCAATCGCAATTCGAATTTTGTCCGTTAGAGCAGATAATTCAGTGAGCAGTGCTTTCTCCGCTGCTCTTGCATTACTTTGACCATCAGCTAATAAGAGTCCAAGTGCTCCAGATAAACCGCTCTCGGCTTGGGATCGATATTCCATAGTCGCTTCACGTGCTTGGTATGACGCGGCAGTGAGTAAGAGAGAAGAAGCAGGATCGGCTATTTCGCTGTGTGCGATCTCTAAAGCAATTGCTGCACGACGTTGGAGTAAGCCATCAAGATTTGCCCAGCTTGTTTCCACGCGATGATGCAGTCTGTCCAAACGAGTAGCTGAAAAACTCAAGTACCAAAGGAAGACAAGAACGATAAGAAGAATCGCAAGTGTGGTTTTCACTTATCGTCTCCATCTCTCGTTAACAAGCGGTTCCATGATCTGTGATCTTTTGCCAGACCAACACCTTCGCTACCAACTATAGACATTTCATAAATGCTAAATATCTGCTCTGCCACTACTTCCCAATCAAAAATTTGCGCATGTGCTTTCCCCGCAAGTGCTAACTGTGTGCGTTTTTCTTTATTGCGGAGCAAATCGATTATTACTTTTGCTAACTCCGTTGGATTCTCAGATTCAAATAGTGCGCCGAATTCTCCGCCACCTAGAAGTGAATCAAATGCAGGAATATCACTAGCAACAACAGTTGCTCCACCTGCTAGTGCTTCTGCCAAGATAATTCCGAAAGATTCACCACCCGTATTCGGTGCAACGTAAATTGCAACGGATGCCATGAAATCAGCCTTTTCTTTTTCAGAGATTCGTCCTAAAAATTCAAAACGTGGAAGTAATTGTGGGTCGATGCTCTTCTTTATCTCTTCGCTATCTCCAGGTCCTGCAACAAAAACACGAACATCGGGTGCAAATCGAGCAATGATTGGTAGCGCTTCAAGAAGAACTGCAAGACCTTTGCGTGGTTCTTCAAATCGACCAATAAAACCAATTGTATTTCCTTGCCATTTTGCCTGTGGAGTTCCGTTTGCATATCTCTTTGCATAAATTCCATTAGGTATTACAACAGCATCGGTTTCTAGATGCTCCGTCAAAGTAGATCGAGCAGCTTCACTTACTGCGATACGTGCGTTGAGTTTTTCAATTGCTGGTTCCAAGATTGGACCAATCGCGAAGATTATTTTCTGACGCTTTGCAGCTGCATGGAATGTACCTACGAGCGGCCCTTCGGCTGCCCAGCAAGCAAGAAGTGATAACGATGGAATCGCTGGTTCATGTAAATGCAACAAATCGAATTCACCTTGCGTGATCCATTGGCGCACCCGTGCAAAAGCGATTGGACCGAATAGAACACGTGCAACCGCTCCGTTATATGGAATTGCAATTGGCTTTCCTGCGCTAACAACGTAGTCAGGCAGTGCTTCTTCATCAATTGCGGGTGAGAGAACTGAAACAGTGTGACCAGATGCAATGAGAAATTCTGCTAAGTCTCGGATATGTGCCTGTACTCCCCCTGGCGTATCCCAACTGTATGGACAGACGATTCCAATTTTGAGTTTCTTCGTGAGCATTATTCGCGTTCCCTAAAATCTCCATCAATCCAGATGCGTTGCATCATGTGCCAATCGTGCGGATAGCGAGCAATACCTTTGGCAAAAAGATCAGCACTATTTTGAACTGTTTCCGCAACGCGTTCGGATTCGCTACCTGTCATAGAAATAGGAACCAATTCAAAGTCGATATGTATTCCCGTTTCCGTATATGAAATGCCTGCATAAAGCAGTGGGACTCCAGTACGAATGGCAAGCAGGGCTGGTCCTGCTGGCATGCGAGCAGGACCACCAAAGAAAGTCACATTGATTCCACTTCGCGATAAATCCCGATCGGCAGCTAATGCAACAATGCCACCTTGTCGAATTCTTTGCAGCAGTGTTGGAATTACGCGAGCATCAATAGGAAGTGATTCCATTCCAAATGCTTCTCTGTAAGACATAAATTTCTTGAATAGGGCTTCTGGTTTTAGCCTTTCAGCGACAGTGACAATCTTGGCGCCTTTACTACAGAAGTAAGCCGCTGCATGATCATAATTTCCTGCATGCGCAACTGTTACAACAGCTCCCTTATTAGCGGCAATCGCATCAAGCAAAAGATGCTCATCCGTTGCCGTAACAGTGTTTTGTATTCGCTCAATTGACCAGTCTGGTAAACGAAAAGTGTCACACCAGTATCTAGCACTGGATCTCATAGCTTTGTATAGAAGTAACTCTAAATCTAATTCAGTAATATCTTTTTGAGTACGAGCTAAGTTAGAGCGCAATCTTTGAACGCTTTTTCCATTTCTCTTTGTTGCAATATCGGCAAGACGGTAAGCATTGGCATAAACGAAGTTCTCTGGGAGCCAACGCAAAATTCTCCAAGCTCCGAAGTAGAACCCGGCAACTATGTTTTGGATAATCATTTGGAACTGCGCCACACAATCAAAATGCGTTGAAGAACGGTTATTACCCCCAGAATCGCAAGCAACCACATTCCGCCCGCAAGCACATAAGGAATTCCGAGCCCGCTAAATCCAATAGCGCTCAATGCCAGTATTAATCTTTCAGTGCGCTCTGCGATTCCACCTGAACAATCGATTCCCATTGATTCAGCTCTTGCTCGTATATATGGGACCAACATTCCTGTAACTAAAGTGAGAAGAATGACCGGGACTAAAGGGTCATTGGCATCAATGAGATAGAGACTCACTCCGATAAGTACTGATGCATCTGTAACGCGATCAATAGTGGAATCTAAAAATCCACCCCACTTGCTACTGCCTTGATGCGAAATTCGTGCCATCGTGCCATCGAAAAGATCACTCAAGGCGAAAACGCAGATTACGAGAGTTCCCCAGAAGAAATTTCCGCGAGGATAAAAATAGAAGGATGAAGTAACAACTCCAATAGCTCCTGCCCATGTAACGCCGTTGGGAGTAATCCCAACGCGCAGGGCTCCAGATGCGATGGGTGTAATCACCTTTGTCACCGCTGGTTTCAAAATTGCGCTAATCATCAAGACCCATCGTAGGCTGAGCGCGTGCCAACTCCTAGTTCTCGCGTGAGAATCCATATCTATGGACACGAAAGCGCCGACCCACAACAGGTTGCTCATTACTTCGGAGGAACCTTTACAGAGGTCATTGAGTCAGAATCCGAACTCGCAATTTTCGTTGTAGATCCAGCTGCAGGAATCTCTCCCGAGACTATTTCCTTATGGCAAAGACTCGATGATTTCCAAATTCCACGTTTGGTCGTTGTTACTCATTTAGAAAATCAAATCGCAGATTTCGATGATGCGGTGATGCTTGCCTCTCGAGTTTTCGATCAGATTGTTACTCCCTTCCTTGTCCTACATGATGACGCGGGATTTCCCTGCGCTCTTATCTCACTAGAAACTCTTGAGATAACTGATTACTCACATAAAGAACACACAGTCACAATGAGCAGTGAAGAACATCAAATTTTAATAAGTGAATTTCGTCAAGAATATTTGGAACAGATTGAATCATCCGGAGATAGCGCATTTGCAGCTGGTTTGCTCTTTCCTGCAGTTCCACTATGGATTGAGAAAGAACTAGGCGTAAATATTGTTCGCAAATATATTGATGAGATTGAGAAAGCACTACCAAGCAGCAGCTAAGTCAGATCTCGTTTGTGAGAGTAATTGCGGCATCACCTTAGTTTTGCCAATGATTGGCATGAAATTTGCATCGCCACCCCATCGTGGAACAACATGTTGATGAATATGATCTGCAACACCAGCACCTGATATTGCGCCTTGATTCATACCAAGATTGAAACCATGAGCTCCAGAAACATTTCGAATAGTTGTCATGGCATGTGCAGTAAAGGCGCTCATTTCATTTCGCTCTTCATCGCGCAAATCGGTGAGATCTGCTACATGTCGAAATGCACAGATAAGAAGGTGGCCAGGGTTATACGGATAGAGATTCATAACTGCATATACATGCGTGCCGCGAGCAACAACTAAACCTTCTTCGTCGCTGAGTTTAGGTATTCGACAGAAAGGGCATTCAACATTATTTCCATCGAGTGGTCTGTTCTCTCCCCGTAAATAATCTAAACGGTGAGGCGCCCATAAACGCTGCCAACCATCAGGCATACCAAGGCCATCAAAGTTTTCGCCCATTATCAAACCTGAATTCGGTCCTGCACCGCACTTTGAATTTCCTTGATTGCTTGAGCTATTGGAATTCCATTCTTCTGTTCGCCATTGCGATAGCGGAATGAAACTGCTCCGGCACTGACATCTTCTTCTCCGGCAATAACCATAAATGGAATTTTCTGCAGTTGAGCATTTCGCACTTTCTTCTGCATGCGATCATCGGATGTATCGAGATCTACGCGAATACCTGCAGCCCGCATCTGCTTCATAACGCCATCAAGGTAATCAGTGAAAGTATCTGCAACTGGAATACCAATTGCTTGAACAGGCGCTAACCAAGGTGGGAATGCTCCTGCATAGTGCTCAGTTAGAACACCAAAGAATCTTTCGATGGAGCCAAAAAGTGCACGGTGGATCATTACTGGTCGCTGACGAGTTGAATCATTTGCAACGTATTCGAGTTCAAAGCGTTGAGGTAATTGGAAATCAACTTGGATTGTAGACATCTGCCATGTACGACCGATTGCATCCTTTGCCTGTACAGAA
>WLDA01000069.1 GCA_009705025.1 Actinomycetota bacterium
GAATCTGTTTCATCCAAGATTGCAATCTTTGGCTTGAGCAATTCCAGCTGCATAATTTCGTGGCGCTTCTTCTCTCCGCCAGAAAATCCTTCATTTACGTTACGTGTTGCAAAAGAAGAATCCATCTTGAGCGCTTCCATTGCATCTTTAACTTCACCAGTCCAAGTACGCAACTTTGGCGCTTCACCGCGAAGAGCCGTGACCGCTGTGCGCAAGAAGTTCGAAACGGAAACACCAGGTACTTCAACCGGATATTGCATCGCTAGGAAAAGTCCAGCCTTTGCGCGCTCATCAACGCTCATCTCAAGAAGATCTACGCCGTCGAGAGTTACTGTGCCACCAGTAATCGAATACTTTGGATGACCTGCAATGGAATAAGCAAGAGTTGATTTTCCTGAACCGTTTGGTCCCATGATTGCATGTGTCTCACCAGATTTGATTGTTAGGTCTACGCCTTTGAGAATCTCAACTGCGCCAGCATCTGTGTTGACACTTACTTGTAGTCCGCGGATTTCTAATGTACTCATCGTCTCTCGTCTCTCGTATCGGTACTAAATTTCAATGGTGACGGAATCTCCGTCAACCTTCACTGCATAAACTGCGACTGGCATGTTCGCTGGGAGGGTAACTGCTTCCCCAGTTCTCAAATCAAATTCGGCTCCGTGAAGCCAGCATTCAATCTTGTAATCAGTGACATCACCTTCGGAAAGGGAAGCATCAGAATGTGAACAGACATCATTGATTGCGAAGACTTCATCGCCTACGCGAGTGACACAGATTGATACGCCATTTTTTTCAAGCAAAACTGGTTTGCCTGAAACAAGATTAGAAAGTTGAAGATCGGCCATTTATGAACCTGCCTTAGCAAGTTCGCCATCGATGCGATCCATAAGGCGATCTTGAATTACTGCATCACCAATCTCTGTAACGATTTCGTTGAAAAATCCACGTACGACGAGGCGGCGAGCATCAGAGAGTTCAATTCCGCGAGACATCAAATAGAAAAGCTGCTCATCATCGAATCGCCCAGTCGTACTTGCGTGACCAGCGCCAACAATTTCACCTGTTTCGATTTCAAGATTTGGTACAGAATCGGCACGAGCGCCATCACTGAGAAGTAAATTGCGATTCAGTTCATATGTATCCGTGCCCTCAGCTGCTGCACGAATAAATACATCACCAATCCAGACCGTATGAGCGCCTTGGCCAGCAAGTGCTCCTTTGTAATTTACGCGTGATTTTGCATTAGGAACTTTGTGATCTACAAACATTCTATGTTCGAAGAACTGACCCTCTGTTGCAAAATAAACTCCAAGAAGTTCGCATGATGCACCCTGGCCGATAAATTCGACACTTGGCAACAAACGAACTAATGAACCACCAACTGTGACTGTTATAGATTTGAATGTTGCATCACGATCAACGATTGCATGGTGCTTAGCAAGGTGGGTTGAGCCCGCATCCCATTCTTGTAAAGAGACAAAAGTGAGATTTGAACCAGGAGCTAACGCGAACTCAACATCTTCAGCGATAAAAGCATCTCCAGTGTTTTCCATAATCACTGTTGCACGAGCATGGGCTCCAAGTTCAATGCGTACCCGAGAAAACTCTGCAGAATCTAGACCGTGTGCAGAACGCGACAAAGTAATTGTTTCTGCCACCTCAGTATTTGCAGCAATAGAAAGAGTGGCCACATTGTGTGCACCTTCTCGAACGCGTTGTATAACAACATCGTCTGTCTCAGCAGGCGATGGTGCTAATTCGCGAGAAATTCTTTCAAACTTTACTCCTGAGGCGTTGCCCTTGTAAGAAAGCGATTCACGCTCTCCCACTTTTGCAGTGCCGTCATGGAGTCCACCTAAACGCTTGAGAGGAGTAAATCTCCACGCCTCTTCTCGTCCAGTTGGTGTTAGGTAATTAGTTGTAAGTAAAGACATTAACCAACAGCGCCTTCCATTTGAAGTTCAATGAGGCGATTGAGCTCTAGGGCATATTCCATTGGAAGCTCACGAGCGATTGGTTCGATAAATCCACGAACAATCATCGCCATTGCTTCATCTTCTGTAAGACCGCGTGACATCAAATAGAACAATTGATCATCACTAATCTTTGAAACAGTTGCTTCGTGACCCATTGAAACATCGTCTTCACGAATATCAACGTATGGGTAGGTATCTGAACGAGAAATTGTGTCGACAAGAAGTGCATCACATTTCACAGTACTTGCTGAATGGTGTGCTCCTTCTTGAACCTGAACAAGGCCGCGATATGACGTACGTCCTCCACCGCGTGCAACAGATTTAGAAATAACTGATGACGATGTGTATGGAGCAGCGTGAACCATCTTTGCTCCAGAATCTTGGTGTTGACCTTCGCCTGCAAATGCAAGTGAGAGTGTTTCACCCTTTGCGTGTGGACCCATAAGGAAAATTGCTGGGTATTTCATTGTGACCTTTGAACCAATGTTTCCATCGACCCATTCCATAGTTGCACCCTCAGCACATGTAGCGCGCTTGGTTACTAAGTTATAAACATTGTTAGACCAGTTTTGAATCGTTGTGTAACGAACGCGTGCGCCTTTTTTCACAATGATTTCAACTACCGCTGAGTGCAGTGAATCCGACTTATAAATTGGCGCAGTGCAACCCTCTACATAGTGGATGTATGAATCTTCATCAGCGATGATGAGAGTACGTTCAAATTGACCCATATTCTCCGTGTTGATTCGGAAGTAAGCCTGCAATGGAATGTCTACATGTACGCCTTTAGGTACATAGATAAATGATCCACCAGACCACACTGAAGTATTCAGTGCTGCAAACTTGTTATCTCCAACAGGAATTACAGTTCCGAAATATTCCTTGAATAGCTCAGGATGTTGCTTGAGGGCACTATCTGTATCAAGAAAAATGACGCCCTGCTTCTCTAAATCTTCACGAATTGAGTGATACACAACTTCAGATTCGTATTGCGCAGCAACACCTGAAACAAGACGTTGCTTCTCTGCTTCAGGAATACCTAAACGGTCATAGGTATTCTTGATATCTGCAGGAAGGTCATCCCACGTTGTTGCTTGCTTCTCCGTAGAGCGAACAAAGTATTTGATTGTGTCGAAGAAAATTCCAGAGAGATCAGATCCCCATGTTGGCATTGGCTTCTTATAAAAAAGACCAAGACCTTTGAGGCGAAGGTCGAGCATCCACTGTGGCTCTGACTTCTTCGCTGAGATATCGCGTACGACCTCTTCGCTCAGACCGCGCTTGGAGTTATCAGATTTCTCGTTCTTATCTGACCAACCGTATTCGTAATTTCCAAGACCTTCGAGTTCTGGATGTGCGATAGTCATGCACGGACCTTTCTTGTTGCATTTGATTTTGTGGAAGTTTTTAATGCAGGTATAAATGTTGTGCAGACGCCATCACCGTGAGCAATAGTTGCAAGGCGTTGAACGTGGGTGCCTAGAAGTCGGGAGAACGCTTCTGTTTCCGCTTCGCACAGTTGTGGAAATTCTGCGGCTACGTGAGCTATTGGGCAATGGTGTTGGCAAATCTCTTCACCCATCGGACGTTGAACAACACTTGCTGCATAGCCTTGCTCTGTTAGGAATGAAGCAAGCGCATCGGTTTTGTGTGAGCGCTTTGCCAATGCAACTGCGCCTTTGCGTTCGATGTCATCTGCACGAGACTGCGCGAAAGCATTCACAAGTTCAGTTCCAGATTGGGCAGACATAAATTTGAGAGCAGCTACCGCTAAGTCGTCATAGGAATGTTCGAAATTTTGACGGCCAAAATCCGTCATAACAAAAACCTTTGATGGGCGACCTCTGCCCCGAACTGCAGATGCTCGTGGATCCTTGGCCTCTAAAATTCCATCAGCTACAAGTAAATCAAGATGGCGGCGAATTCCTGCCGGTGTTAGAGATAAACGCTCGCCAAGAGTGACAGCACTCGATGGGCCATTTTCTAGAATTGAGCGCGCTACTGCATCTCGGGTACGAAGATCATCCCCAGCTTGAGTGGGAGACGAGGCGCTGATTTTCACAACACTATTGTGTCGTAATTCCCCGCAATCCGCCATTTAGCATCACACGCGCCGAAGGTCTGAGGCGCTGGCTATGGGTTCTAGGCTACGAGCATGGCCACACGTTATCTTCGATTAAGTCTTGGAGTTCTTCTATTTCTCCAAAGTGCGATCGTCGTCACGGGTGGTGGAGTACGACTCACTGGTTCTGGCCTCGGTTGTCCAACATGGCCTGAATGCACACCTGGCTCATATCGCCCCATCGTCGGTCAAGCTGAAGGGCACTTCCACTCATGGATTGAGTTCGGAAATCGCCTACTGACCTTTGCTCTCATGCTTGCGGCCATCATTGCAGTAGTTGCTGTTTTGAAATCCGGAAGAAAAGATTTGCGCGCACTCGTACTTCTGCAATTTTTAGGAATTCTAGGACAAGGTGTTCTAGGTGGAATTACAGTCCTAACGAAACTCAATCCGATTCCAGTCGCTGGACATTTTCTTCTATCGATCGCATTGATTGCGGCTGGAACAACTTTGTATTATCAACATGATAAGAAATTCCTAAAGATTTCATCAATAAAAATTGTTTCTCGTATTCATATAATTATCGCAACAACCATTATTGTCCTTGGCACCATGGTCACTGGTACAGGTCCGCATGCAGGTGATTGGCAAGCCCCTCGTTTTCCATTCAAAATTCAGACTATCGCCCGAATCCATGCTGATGCTGTAATCATTTTCCTGATTCTTACCGTTGCCTACTATTTCCTAGGAAAACTTTCCGAGGAAACCAAAAGACTTATCCGTATTCTCGGCTTTATCAGTATCGCTCAAGGTGCACTAGGTTTTGTACAGTACTACCAAGGTGTTCCTCCACTTCTAGTGGGCATACATCAACTTGGCTCAATACTTGTCTGGATCGCAGCGTGGCGTATCTGGCTTTCGACATCTCGCTCATCAACACCGATATCACTTGGATAGAAAAGGGTCACACGCAATGGCATCACTAAATCAATGGAGCACTAACGACGATTTAGCAGTCGCTCATGCGCGCGCACTCGCAATGGATGCGGTACAAAAAGTTGGCAATGGCCATCCCGGAACTGCAATGTCTCTTGCTCCTGTTGCCTATAATCTTTTTCAGCGTCACTTAGTTCATGACCCATCCGACCCACAGTGGCTAGGTAGAGATCGATTTGTTTTATCGTGCGGTCATTCTTCTCTTACTCTGTACATCCAACTTTTCTTCAGTGGTTACGGCGTAGAACTCGATGACCTTAAAAGCTTTAGAACGTGGAATTCACTCACGCCCGGACATCCTGAATGGGGCCACACTGCAGGCGTTGAAATGACAACTGGGCCGTTAGGTCAAGGTGTTGCTACTGCAGTTGGTATGGCCATGGCCTCTCGATATGAAAAGGGCTTATTGGATCCAGAATCTACTCAATCAATATTTGATCACACCATCTGGGTTATTTGTTCTGATGGTGATTTACAAGAAGGTGTAAGCGCTGAAGCTTCATCTCTTGCCGGAACGCAAGCACTTGGAAACCTAGTTGTTATTTATGATGACAATCGAATCTCTATCGAAGGCGATACACACGTAGCATTTACTGAAGATGTCAGTGCTCGTTATCGTGCATATGGTTGGCATGTTATCGATGTAGCGGCGCAAGCAGATGGAAATGTTGATCTGCC
>WLDA01000007.1 GCA_009705025.1 Actinomycetota bacterium
TTAGTAAAGCCCGTTGGATTTCTATTTCCATTGACGGAAAAATTCAAAGAGCGCACTTATGTAGGAGCAGGGCTTGCTCTCTATGATGCACTTCGAGGTTTCCAGCGCGCACTTCCTTGGCATAAACATATTAGCCAGTCGAAAATTGCTGAGATAGCCCCTTCGCTTAGAACAGATATCGTCACTGGTGCTATCAAATATTTTGATGCGCAGGTAGATGATGCGCGTCATACGATGACCATTGCGCGTACTGCAGCACGACATGGGGCAGTTATTGCTACCGGAGTGCGGGCAGAGTCATTGATTCGAGATGGAAAAAGAGTTGTTGGGGTAATCGCACTCGATTCTGAAACGAAGAAGAAGATAACTATCAAAGCAACAGCAACAGTTATGTGCGCTGGCGTGTGGAGTGATGAACTTCAATCAAAATTTGATCTCAAAGCTGGTTATAAAGTAACAATGAGCAAAGGTGTTCATATCGTTCTTCCCCGCTCCGCAATAACATCTGAAGCAGGAGTCATCATCAAGACTCAGATTTCAGTTTTGTTCTTAATCCCATGGGGAGACAAATGGATTGTTGGTACCACTGATACTCCATACACAGGAGATAAGACAGAACCAGTAGCAAGTGCAGCCGATGTTGAATACATTCTCAATGAAGCCAATCGAGTACTCAAGCCAAAGATAAAGCGCGAAGATATTATTGGTGTGTACGCAGGGCTCCGTCCGCTTATTTCAAATAACAAAAACTCTGCAACAACAAAACTTTCGCGTGAACACACTGTTGATCGCCCAACTCCTGGGTTCCTCAGTGTTGCAGGTGGTAAATACACCACCTATCGAATCATGGCCAAAGATGTTATTGATTTAGCAGTCAACGAATTGCGTCGCATCACATTAGATTCTGTAACTGAAAAACTTCCTGTAGTTGGCGCTGATGGATATGCAGCCCTTGTCCAACAAAGTGCTCAAATAGCGCAGATATATGAAATATCAGAAGAGAGTGTTATTCACTTACTTAACCGTCATGGTTCCCTCATCAACGAAGTGTTAGAGATTATTGCGGATAATCCAGAGATGGCAGAGCGAATTGATCCTGCACTGCCGTACCTGAAAGCCGAAATTGAGTATGCAGCAAGTCATGAAGGTGCACGAAGCGTTGAAGATGTGATTTCTCGCCGCACGCGCATTGCTTTTGAGTCCCATGATCACGGAATTGGAATAGCAACTGAAGTTGCAACAATTATTGGAACAATCCTTGGATGGGGTGCGAAAGAGCGCAAAGCATCAATCAATAGTTATAGGGAACTTGTAGAGCGCGAGAATGTCGCCCTTGGAGAACTAATCAATTCTTGATTTGTTTTGCGCATCCATCAGTTGTTGGTTTTTTTGTGGGTGCCGGTGAAGGCTTAACAGGCGCTGGTGATGGTTCAACACCTTGTGTGACACTAAATATTGCTGGCGTACTACTTGTTGCGTGAGTATTTGAAACATCTACATATGTAACCGAGCCTTGGTAGTTTCCTGCAGGAACACCTTTGAGCGCTAGAGTCCAAACACCGCTTGAAGATCTCACAACAGTTTGTGTTGGTTTAGGGCTTACTGGGGTGAGTGGATCAAAAACAAATTTCACGCTACCCGTTACAACAGGATTGAGATTTGGTCGAATAACGCTGACATTGAAAGTGACTAATTTGTCGGTCGTACTCGCAGATAATTTATTCACCGTCACCTGCGTTGGTTCATTGAGTGGCATAAAATCAATTACTTCAGGCACCCAACTACCTTTAGTAAGGTCAAGGAATATATTTGGAGATCCACGAAATACATTGAGATCTAAGCGACTACCTGGCACTCCATACTTTGGAGCAATTCCACACGATGTGTACTGCCAGATTATCCATTGTGATGAGCAGTTAGAAGTTGTCCAAGAGTGGACATAACACCCACCACTTTTCAATCCAGGCTGTGCTAACGGATCTGCAGGATCTATTGCATATTGCGCAAGCCACAGAGGATATTGCGCAAGTTCAGAACTTCGCGTCATGGCACTTTCGAGGAAATTTGGATAGGAATAGATAAATGGAGTGCGTCCTGTTTCTTCTTTCAAGAGCGCCAAAAATGAAGTTGCCCATAAAGTTACGGCGCTACGGGAGGCATACTTTGCGCAGGTTTTATTTGAATTTTGGCGAACACAGTTGTTCTCAAGATCAAGTGCATACGGCAAATCCTTTTCGCCATATCCTCCAATAGATGCAAGACGCCACACTACTTTTTGTGCTTGAGCTTGCGCATCTTTGATTATCTCTGCTGGCACATTTGTATCAGGCAATATTGCATAGTGATAAAAGCCGGTATATATCCCCGCGGCTTGCGCAGCTGAATGATCCATAGATAAATACTTCAATGAAAGTGCATCTGCGTCATCACGCGTATCTGATGCTTTGATTATTACGAATCTAAGCCCAGCGGCATACATAGTTGCAAAATCAATTGTTTTGTCATTGGGATGTTGCCACCTACTGATATCTGCACCATGTATGCGCGAACCAGGACCCATTGCATCTATAAATGCTTCTTGATTTTCTGATGATATTTCAGGAAGTTGTTGAATAGTTATTGAGCGAATATTTGAATAAATACGTTTTTTACCTACGTAGGCAGTGGCTCTATATTTCACTTGCGCATCAAGGGCCGTCGCAAGTGCAACTACCTTGTATGTTCCTACGCGAGTACTTTTAGTCTTGAAACGAGTTGCTTTCCAACCGCCGTCCGTATTGATTTGAATCTTAATTTCGGTGCCGGACTTAGCAGGTTTGAGAGTGCCATATAAAGTCACCAACGACTCACTTGAACTTGGAGTTTGGCTAATTGCAAGTTTGAGCGTGCTGGTCGCTGCGTTAGATGGTTGAGTATGTATAAAAAGTGTAATAAGAGAAAAAATCGTTATCCATGAAAATATTCTCTTCATAATTCAGCAATCGTTACATCTAAATGTGCAACATGAGCGATAGCTTCAACGAGTATCTTCTTATGACGTTCTCGAGATTGACTATATTCATGGGCAGCACCAAATTTGCGGCTATCTGAAAAATCTAATGTGAGTACACCTGCTTCAAGGGATGCGAGGCGGGCATCGAAAAAGGCGAGCCAGACGACCCTGTCTTCTCTTTCGACATAATCAAGGACATCATTCCAGCGTGAACGAAGATCACTGAGTTCAGATGTCATAGGGCAAACGATACCTTTTTTACTTTACATACTTAGGTAAGCCACTGCTATTCAGTGACGAGGTGCCCCTAGCCATTTGAAGTATTCGCCAGTGATGAGAACTCGTAGATTCTTTGTGCGATCTGGAAGGAAACCAAAGTGCTGTGCAATTCTGGCGACAATCTGCTCGACAGATTTCTCACTCACAAATCGTGTACGTCCAATTTCTGCATTGCTAAGACCACATGCCAATAAGCGAAGAGTTTCGATTTGAATATCCGTGAAGTCATTGAGCACTGTTGTAAATGCATTTTCGTGCAAAGAACCGTGTGAATCAACCCATGCCAACTTCTCCTTTGTTGTTGAAGATTTGATGGAGAGTTCAATGGAATCTTTGATTACCAGGAGATCGGCAATTGATTTTTTCAGAACTATTTTGCTGCCAAGGGGAACGTCTTTCTCTTTCAAACCAAGGAGGCGAAGATCAGGGCAAGATGTCATAAAAATAATCCCAAGATCTGGTTTACTCTTTCGAAGCGAACGAGCTAGCGAAACGCCTTCTTCACCACAAAATTGAATATCAATAATGACTGCATCAGGTTGTAACGATCTGAATAAATTTTGTGCAATTGGAATTGTGTGAGCTTCACCAATAACATCAACAGTGTGCAGTCTTAGCGCAGCCGAAAGAGTAGATAGCTCGAAAGCATCATCATTTACAATCAATACTCTTGGGGTCACAGTGATTAGTATCGTATGCGATACACAGCAAAGAGCGAGAAAATATTACTGGGGCAGTCCCTAGTCTATTTTATTATTTGTTTTATAACTTCTGAAATTTTTAGAATAATTTGTTGCGCAGAAATTGGACCACCGTTAGATGCTTTATCGGCTGCTAATAAATGAATCAGCGCGCCGGTTGCAGCAATTTCTGCCAATCGATTTGCATCATTGAGTATCTCGATTGTGTTTGTTGTCACTATAGACCCGATGATTCCTGCAAGTACATCCCCACTTCCTGCAGTTGCAAGCCAAGGGGTTGATACTGGAAGTTCATAAAGAACATTCTCATTTGCAACGAGCGTGCGACTTCCTTTGAGAAGAATTGTCACGCTCAATTTTTCAACAGCAATCTGAATCCATTTTTTTGGATCCCCTTCAATTGCTTCCGAGGTAACACTCATTCCGCGTGCATTGAGCAATTGTGCAAGCTCTCCATAATGTGGAGTGATGAGAGTTGGTTGTTCTAAAGTGCCAGCAAGGTAAAGAGCTCCTGCATCTAAAACTGTTGGCACTGTTTGCCGTCTTGCTAATACAAACCAGCGATGTCGAAGCCACGTAGAAAAATGTTTATATTTTGCACTTTCAATTCCACTTCCTAATAGCCATGCATTTACTTTGCCTGGTTGCACAACAACTTCAGGAGTTGTGTGTAGAACAAGGTGAGCTAGTCCAGATGAACTATTGAAGCGAACCATTCCTACACCTGTTGCAGCAGCAGCAGCTGTAGTAAGTACGGCAGCACCTGGATATTGGGCAGAACCCGTAATCACTCCAAGAACCCCGCGTGAATATTTATGGTCTAACTCTGATGGAATTACTATGCACCGTTTTGCATCTCGGGTAGTGAATTTTTTGACGACTACGCTCATAGGGCAACTCTAACTCTTCCAAAATGCACCGAAAACCACTGGGTTTTCTAGCGCTCACCTTTTATGATTTGTTTCATGATTCGTGGAATCAGAGTCTCATTGCTCACAATAATCTCGGTCGCCTTGATTTCGACATCGCTGCCTACATATTCATATGCAGCTGATGCTCCTGCGCCGATGTCTATGACTCCACCGGAAGATCCAAATGTAATTAAAGATGCTCGCTCGATACTGAGAGGGATTGAACCTACAACGTCTAATAATGCAATGGTTTATTTCGATCAGAACCAAGTAAATTTCAAATCTTTTATTTCTCTAGAGCAACATGGTGCTGGTCAAACTGGAGGCGAGAAAATAATTTGCCTGACCCCTCAAGACCCGAAGTGCGTTTCAGCTCTGGCAGATTCTTCATATCAACAAATTAAATATGACGTCGCGATGGGCTCTTGTGATGCAAGACAAATTGCGGCATGTATCAAAACTCTATCTTTAGTAAAAGAAGATGGTACAAAAATCAAGGCACAAGCCGTTCAAAGAATCTACAGTAAGACGAGTCCTGGCTGGGATTCAACTTTTAATGCAAAAACAAACACTGGGTATCCTGGCGCAGATGGTCCGTGGTTGTGGAGAATTACTGATGGCGGCAAGAGTACTGATTATTTGATTCTCGGATTAGTAAGTGCGCTTTTCAATCGCTCTGTTGGAACATCGACATGGGATGCTTCAGAGAAAAGCTTGAGACTTTCAATTTACCCAGTGAAGAAATTTGAAAATCCTGCTTATGTTGATGGCGGTTCGGAAACTGCTTGCTTGGCAGTAGACACAGGGGTTTGTTACCAACGAATTGCATTTGCACCTAACCTTCGATTCGCACTCGATATTAGAATCCCAAAAGTGATTACAGGTTGGCTCAATGGCCGCCTTGATAAACCTTCTGCGTATACTGAAAATTATGATGAGAATTATTCCGAGCTAATCGTAGAAGCTGATCCATTAGAAGAAATCATGACGGGAAAATGGTTACCGAATTCAGGTGCGGTAGCTCAATATCTAAACGATTCTAGAAAAGGTCAGACTGCGGCGCCAGGGAGTAAGAATCTTGATATTGCTGGAACGGATCCAGATGATCAAAATTCAGTGAAGTACTACACCTCTTTGTCTTCGCAATTTAGCAACACGGCCCTCACAAATACTTTAGCGTGGCGACTTAATACCACTTCGAGTGGTGCTCAAACCTTTGCATCGACTTGCGCAAAAATCGAAGGAGTTCAAGGCATCGTCACCAGTAATGCCTCTGTCTATGAGCCAGGTTCACCTCAGTGGGATAGCAATGAAGGTGCAATGGGATACAAAATTGCAGCGCCAACTTTTAAGTCCGATGGTAAAACAGAAAATGTAGGACGTTATGCATTCACAATGCGTGCTGATTTGATCAAGTGCGTTTATGGAATGTCAAAGCTTCCTGCTTATGCCAAAGTTGAAATCACTTATGACGGAAACGGGGAAAAGAAAACAGCATCAGTGGTTTTAGGGCAGTTCAAAGACTGGGTCAATCTTCACGCAGACAATTTTGTGTATGAAAATACTCCACCAACTGTGAAGGTAAAACTTGAAGGTTGGACAAAATCGGCAGGTGCTGGCACAAGTACCTTGCCAGCAAGTCCTCCAAATCAATCGTCACCAGGCAAAGTTGCTGCGCCAAGTACAGGGCAAGCAACTATTACTTGCATCAAGGGAACAACTAAGAAAACAGTCACCGGAACAAAACCAGTCTGTCCAACAGGATATAAAATTCAAGCAGCGCCTGGCCAGGTTGCTCCACAAGTAACAATTACTTGTACAAAGGGAACAACTAAGAAAACGGTCACTGGAGCAAAACCGGTATGTCCAACGGGTTATAAAATGAGTGTTGCGAAACCAAGTGCGCAGGCTCCTGCTATTCAACAACCAGTTGATCAAGCTAATGCCCAACCAAATCAACCACAACCTGGGCAGCCAAATCAACCACAACCGGGACAACCAAATGATCCAAATGGTGACATAACAATTACCTGTACTAAGGGAAGCGAATCAAAACAAGTTACAGGTAAGTCTCCTGTGCAGTGTCCGAATGGTTATCAAATGAAACCGATGCAACCAGGGCAACCAAACCAACCACAACCAGGACAACCAATTGACCCGAACGCAGATATAACCATTACATGCATTAAGGGAAGTGACTCAAAGCAAGTTACAGGAAAATCTCCCGTGCAGTGCCCTACTGGATATCAAATGCAACCAATGCAACCAGGTCAGCCACAACAACCAGCTAAGCCATAAATTTATAGTTGTAAGAGCGCTGTCGTGAACTCATTCTGGAACTTCCCAGATGGGTCACATGCGCGGACATAATCTCTGAAGTCGTCAAACTTAGGATAAACAGTTCTCAAATGATCACCATCGATGTTGAAAACTTTACCTAAGTGGGCTCTGAATCCAAATGGGAGTAGCGCATCTTCAATAAGTGAGACCAAGTAAGGCACTTCATAATCGTTCTTCCATGTGAAGTGAATACAAACAGTCTCGCGACCATTTGCAGGACTCATCCAATGATCATCTGCTGCGATTGAGCGGATCTCGGTGACGAGTAATTTTTCACCAAAGTTATGTGAAATTTTTTCAACGGCGGCAAATGCTTCTGCTGCTCGCTCTGAGGGAACAAAGAACTCACTTTGTAATTCATTTCCAGCACTTGGGTTAGCATCAATTCTAAAGTGAGGCAGACGCAAGTGCCATGGGCCAGGAACACCTAATTGCTCAGTTGAAGCCGTTGGATCTACTCCAAAGATTGGATGTGCCTTTTCACTACGTGCAGGTGTTCCAAAGTAAGAATCTGGTGTTGGAGTCTTTGATTTGAACCAAACGTCTCCAACTTTTTCGCCGCCCCATGTTGTGAAGTAGCTGACGTTATACGCGCCTGATAAAACCTCAACAATATTTTCACCAAATGTCTTCACTGGCATATTTCCATAAACCGTTTGAAAGATTTCAAATGTTGGCTGAATATCGACTTCAAAAGATGTTGCAATTCCAGGCAATCCCAATGCGACAACGGAAGCGTAGAACTCGGAATCAACACCTCGAGTCAATGTGCGAATAGTTCCATCAGGACCCATGAGGTTCACTGATTTTATGGCTGTATGAAGCGCACCATTTTTGATACCTGAACCGTGTGATCCAGTTGCAACAGCGCCACCAATTGAAATGTGGGGAAGTGATGCCAAGTTATGTAGTGCCCATCCACGCGCATGTAAAAATTCAGAAACAACTGCGTAATTCATACCTGCGTTGATTGTTGCTGTCTTAGTCTCAGGATGAATCTCAAGTTCACTAGGCATGGCATCGAGTACAACGGCAGTATGGCGAGTGTCTGCGATTGTGTTGAAACAGTGGGCTGAACCACGAGCACGAATTTTCTCGGAGTTAGAGACTACTTCCGCAAGCTCGGCAATAGATTTTGGATGCAAAGTTTGCGCATCATGAAAATTGATATTGGTTGCCCAGTTTTGCTTTGCCATAGTTATGTATCCATTTCGTTTTCGTTTGCCACTTATTCGCCAGCCATTAGTTTAGTGGTACGAATAAAGGTAACGAGACAAGATTTGAAGTCACCTTCTTCTAAATTTCGACTTCGCTCCCAGATTCATACTTCCCAGTATTTTTGCCATTGAGTAGATGTGCAAAGCCATCACCGTAGATGCTCCAAACTTTGAGATTATTTGTCACAATCGCAGTGCCCTCATCGATTCCCACAATGCGAACACCCTCCGGCGCTTTGAGAAATAATTGAACTGCGCTCTCTGGTATCCATTTGAAGAATTTGTTGTAGTGAGGAACAACACGAATATTTGGAAGTAAGCCAAGACCGATTTCTCCACTCTCTTTCATTTTACGAAAGTGTGGAATATCGGGACCAAATGCCATAGCCCCTGCGCTACATCCAGCAAGTGAAGTTCCTGATTTCCAACTAGCAATGATTGCCTCCCACACTGGAGTATCAAAAAGTGTTTGAGCTAAATAATGTGGGTCACCACCGCTGAGATAAATAAGTCCAGCACCTCGGATTTTCTCTGCAAAATCCATTCGCATGGCATCTTCGCGAGTAAATACTGGAAGAAATACTTGTTGGGCACCAATTCGATCTGCCTGTTCTTTGCCGATTCGTTCCCAATAGCGCAAACGTTCGTCGCTTTCCTGCCCAGCAGCTGTGGCAAGTTGTACGTATCGAAGAGATGGTCCGCTTTGTATTAGTGAACTCTCGAGTTCCGCCATGACTGGTAGATATTCTCCTGAGCCAACTAATGCCAACCTACCGAATTCGCTCATTTCTAAAACGTACCCCATTTATTCTTTGTATCCATTGCACTAGCATCACGACATGATTACTCAGCGCAAACTTGGCCCATATTCTGTCTCTGCTATCGGAATGGGATGCATGCCATTTTCATTTCCCAATGATCGCTATCCAGGATTGACGCAGCAGCAAGATGTTGCAATCGAAGTAATCCATCAAGCACTCGATGCTGGTATTTCTCTTCTCGACACTGCTGATATTTATGCTCCAAGTTGGAACTCTGTTGGACACAATGAAATTATCGTTGGAAAAGCATTCGCTTCTTGGAAAGGAACTCCTGAACAAAAAGCAAAAGTTGTTATCGCTACCAAGGGCGGCATCACCCGCGAAAATAATGGAACTATGTTTGGTATTCCCGGACGTGATGCATCAAAGAATTATCTCTATCGCGCGGTTGAGGCTTCTGCACTAAAGCTTGGACTTTCAAAGATTCCATTGTGGCAACATCACAGAACTGATGTATCTCTTTCTTATGAGGCACAGTTTGAAAATATCATGACACTAAAAGAACACGGATATGTTGCGCAAATTGGCGTAAGTAATGTGAATGCAAAGATGCTACTTCACGCAATCAAAGCAGGAGGTCGCCCAGAAGAAGGCGGAATCATCTCTGTGCAAAATGAATTTAGCCCAAACTATCGCCACGCAGCAGATGTCATCGACATCTGTACTGAATATGGAATCGCTTATCTTCCATGGTCACCACTAGGTGGAGGCGGAAACTTTGCAAAGATTGCAACTGGCGAACTCGGTGCATTCAAAAAGATGGCAGATAGCAAGGGTGTTTCACCATACGCCCTCACTGTTGCATGGCACCTCAATCAATTCCCTACATCAATTCCAATTCCTGGTGCCTCAAAGGCATCATCAATTTTGGATTCGCTTTCAGGAGTAGATATCAAACTAACTGAGAGTGAAATAGCAGAACTCAATGCGAGCTGTCCAACAAATACTCCTGAGAGCCAAGAGCTACTTGATGATCTGAAGTTCCCTGCGTAAGAAAGTTGATCTACTTTTTATCCAAATAGGAGATTAAGCCCAGCTAGTGCTGCACTAACCAGTGTAATATTTTGAAAAAGTTCTTGGTTGAGATGATTTATGAGCTTGCGTCCCAATATAGCGCCAATTGGCACCATAGGTATTGCGGGAAGAATGTAGTGAAGAGATTGAAAATTCAATAAGCCCAGTGCAAGAGTAAATGGAAGTTTGAAAAGATTGACTGTAAAGAAAAGCCATGCATTATTTCCCATAAATTTCATTACAGTGTTTTCACGCAAGAGCAGATAGATACTCATTGGGGGACCACCCGAATTAGCAACCATGCTCATAAATCCCGTCATAAGCCCAAGGCTCAGGCGAAGTGTTTTTGGATAACGAAGGTTCAAACTAAAATTATTCTTCTGTAGCCTTTGTGAAATCGGATAAAGAATGACTAGCAAAATCACGATTATTCCGATTGTGTGTCTCATGGAAGCATTTGTTGAACGAGAAAGAAAATAGACTCCTGCAAAGACTCCAAAAACTATTGGCCAAATGAGTGAGCGCAACATTTTCCACTCGACATGCTTCTTGTAAACACCTATTGCAAAGAGATCACCAGTTATCAAAAGTATGAGCATCACGCCCATAGATTCTTTCGCGGGCAGCAATGTTGCCAATAGTGCGGCGTTGACCATTCCAATGCCACCGATTGCTGTTTTAGAAAAACCCGTCAGAAAGCCGATGAGCGCTAACAATAGAATGAGAGTAAGCGACATCCTAAAGTGATGAGTTAATTCTGCGGTGTAAATACTTGATCAAAGAGTGCAAAAGCGCGATCACGAAGATCTGCCTCTTCTTCTTTCATGGCGGCAATAGCAGGTGCCCATTTTTCTTTAGGTGCGCCAATACGTTCAACCATTCTTCCCAGAGATTCGCTATGAGTTTCTGGGTGGAATTGCACTGCCCATGCTTTACCTTTTTTGAATGCAATTGCTGCATCAAAGCCGGTTGCAAGAATTTCTACACCTGGAACTGATCGAATGCTCTCTGGGTCAATGAAGTCTTCATGCCAGAGCATCCAACCGCCTTCATTCACATCAGGGGAATTACTGATGATTTTCTTGAAACCAGTATTTTTCTCTTCACGGCGATTTACTTCTCCGCCTAGCGCTCTTGCCATTATTTGTGAGCCGTAGCAAATTCCAAAATATGGTTGATCAGATTCAATACGCGCTTTTACAAGGTCAATTTCTTTAGGAGATGAGGGATGCTCATATCCAGTTGAAACAGAATTCAGTGAACCAAGAATGACTACAAGGTCGGCTTCAAGTAAATCTTTTGCGTCCCATTGCTGTTCCCGGAAGTAACGCGTGACTTCATGGCCACGAGCATTCGCCCATTCGCCGAGTACTGCTAGTTCGGCACCGACTTCTTCATGGCTAAGGATCGCAATTTTTGACATGCGTGAATATTACTTGGTTTCTCTACTTTTTAGTACTTTAGACATCGTAAGAAATAGTTTGAACAAAAAGATTGCAAGAGATCCAGTGAGTATTGCGAGAACACTATTTACCAATAAGTTGGAATCTTCCAAAAAACGAGTAAGTAACGCACCGAGAAGAAATCCAAATAAGAAAACTCTTTTTGTCGTAAGCACTTCCGAAGGCTAACCCACTACTACCTTGATTTTATCAAATGAAAAAAGTGGGGCGGGTCGGGCTCGAACCGACGACGACCGGATTATGAGTCCGGGGCTCTAACCAACTGAGCTACCGCCCCTGGGGCAATAGTGAAACTTTACTGCATCATAAATATTTGAGACTCAGTCCTGTAGTCACATTCGAGCGCAATTCTTGAATCATGAGATTTTTTGAACTAGCACAAGTGTGCGCGATTGATAGTCTTGCCATATAAATAGCACGAGGGGGAAATCATGGATACATCAGCCAAATGCCCGTACACCGGAGCAAAGCTTGCGGATGAAGGTAAGTACAACCGCGACTGGTGGCCTGATCAATTAGATCTAAAAATCTTGCAACACAATTCTCCTCTTGCGGATCCTATGGATAAGAAATTCAATTACGCAAAAGAATTCAAGTCATTAGATATGAAAGCATTAGTGCGCGATCTTGAAGCATTGATGACAGATTCTCAAGAATGGTGGCCAGCAGATTACGGACACTACGGACCATTCTTTATTCGAATGGCTTGGCATAGTGCTGGTACATATCGCACAAGTGATGGACGCGGTGGTGGCGGTGCAGGTATGCAACGTTTCGCACCACTCAATAGCTGGCCAGACAATGTGAACTTAGATAAAGCACGTCGCTTGTTGTGGCCAATAAAGCAAAAGTATGGCAAAAAGATTTCATGGGCAGACTTAATGATTCTGACTGGAAATATTGCAATCGAATCTATGGGACTAAAAACATTTGGTTTTGGTGGCGGACGCGAAGATGTGTGGGAACCGGATGAGACTTATTGGGGTAAGGAAGCACAGTGGCTTGCTGATGAGCGCTATAGCGGAGATCGTGAATTAGATAATCCATTAGCAGCCGTTCAAATGGGACTCATTTATGTAAATCCTGAAGGACCAAATGGTGTTCCTGACATTTTAGGATCTGCTCGCGATATTCGTGAAACTTTCGCGCGCATGGCTATGAATGATGAAGAAACTGTTGCACTCATTGCAGGTGGACATACATTTGGTAAAGCACATGGCGCTGCATCACCTGAAAAATATGTAGGCGCAGAACCAGAAGGTGCACCTATAGAGCAGATGGGACTTGGCTGGAAGAATACTTTCGGTAAAGGCAACGGAGCTGAAACAATTTCGAGTGGCCTTGAAGGTGCATGGACTCCAACTCCTACGCAGTGGGATAACACATATTTCAAAACTCTTTTCAAATATGAATGGGTGCAAACTAAGAGTCCAGCTGGTGCAACGCAATGGATACCTTCTGATGAATCTGCGAAGAAAGCAGTTCCGGATGCTCACATCGATGGAAAGACTCATGCACCAGTTATGTTCACAACAGATCTAGCACTTCGAACAGATCCTGCATACGAAAAGATTTCTCGTCGCTTTTTAGATAACCCAGATCAATTTGCAGATGCATTTGCTCGTGCTTGGTTTAAATTAACTCACCGAGATATGGGACCTAAAAATCGTTATCTAGGACCACTTGTGCCAAAAGAAGATTTGATTTGGCAAGATCCACTTCCAAAGGCAAGCAAAGTAAAGCTAACTGAGAAGAAAATATCTGCACTGAAAAAGTCCATTCTTGACTCGGGACTTACAACATCTCAATTAGTCACAACCGCATGGGCATCTGCTTCGACTTTCCGTGGTACTGATAAGCGAGGTGGTGCCAACGGTGCCCGTATCGCACTGGAACCACAGCGCAATTGGGAAGCAAATAATCCTAAGGAACTTGCAAAAGTTCTCAAGAAGCTAGAAAAAATTCAGAGTAGTTTCAATGCAAAGAATAAGAAATCACCAGTCTCACTTGCAGACCTAATCGTCCTAGGTGGCAATGCAGCGATTGAA
>WLDA01000070.1 GCA_009705025.1 Actinomycetota bacterium
ACAAACGGGGGACATGATTGTTCTTGATGTAGCTGCACGCACACTCAATATTGATATTTCTGATGAAGAACTTGCAAAGCGAACACCGAATGCAGCCACAACACAAGCATTTGCTTCACCTGATCGGGGATGGCAAAAGTTATACATAGACCACGTCATGCAAGCAGATACAGGAGCAGATAATGATTTTCTCACAGGTGGCAGCGGCTCAGAAGTTCTACGAGAGTCACACTAAATGAAACAAGCACTCATAGTTCGTGGTGGCTGGGATGGTCACCAACCTGTTGAGACAACAAATTATTTTATTCCATTTCTTGAAGCAAATGGTTTCAATGTTCGCGTAGAAGAATCACCAACTATTTATTCAGATGCAAAGTTCATGGCAACTGTTGATTTGATTCAACAGACGATGACTATGTCCACGATTGAAAAAGAAGATTTTCTAGGTCTTCGCACTGCAATCGAAAATGGAACAGGTTTTGCAGGATGGCACGGCGGAATTGCTGATGCTTATCGTAATAATTCTGATTATCTTCACTTAGTCGGTGGACAGTTTGCATGTCATCCAGGAAAGCACCCGGATGAACAAAAAGGTGAACAAGAAGATAATTACATGCCATACACAATCAATTTCTTGCCAGAAGCCGCTAATCACCCAATTACAAAAGGTATGAAGGATTTCGACTTAGTAACTGAGCAGTATTGGGTCCTCTCCGATGATTACATTGATGTATTGGCGACAACAACCCAGAAAGTTCGCTCATGGGATCCCTGGAATCGCGAAGTAACATCTCCTGCCGTTTGGACCCGCAATTGGGGCAAAGGAAAAATCTTTGTTTGCACACCAGGACATAATCTCAAAGTGGTTCAAGACCCAAATGTGAAAGAACTCATTGAAAGAGGCTTGTTGTGGGCATCCCGCTAAGAGTAGGAATAATTGGTGTTGGAAATATCAGCACGCAGTACCTCACACATATTCCAACACTGCCATCGCTCAAACTGATTGCACTTGCAGATCTCGACATGGCACGTGCAGCAGAAGTTGCCGCTAAAGCTGGTGTGGAATCTAGAAGTGTTGATGAGCTCCTTGCTTCAAAAGATATTGATGTAATTCTCAATCTCACAACGCCAGGGGCTCACGCAGTTATTGCGATGAAGGCACTGACTGCAGGTAAACATGTATTTGGTGAAAAACCTCTTGCACTCACTGTTGAAGAAGCAAAACCAATGATGGAACTTGCTAAGAGTTCCGGACTTCGAATAGGTAGTGCACCAGATACAGTTTTAGGAACCGGAATTCAAACATCTCGTGATTTATTGGATTCAGGAAAAATTGGAAAACCACTTGCAGCAAGTGCATTTTGGTCTGCGCCAGGTCATGAACTTTGGCATCCAGCGCCACAATTTTATTATTTGCCAGGTGCAGGGCCGCTATTTGATATGGGTCCTTATTACCTCACAGCTCTTGTTACATTGCTTGGTCCAGTTGTTAGTGTTATTGGCAGTTCAACACGCTCTGATCGAAAGCGAAGTGTTGGAACTGGTGATCTTGCTGGAACAGAACTAAGAGTTGAAGTTGAAACACATATTTCAGCACTTCTTGAGCACGCCTCTGGTGTTACATCAACAATTATGATGAGTTTCGAAGTATGGGCTGCACGACTTCCACGCATTGAGGTTTACGGAACTGAAGGAACAATTTCAGTTCCAGATCCAAATATGTTTAGTGATGAAGTTCAGATTTACACATCTGAAAACCGTGAATGGAATGTTGCACCAGCATCAGCTGGATATATGGAAGCTGGACGTGGTTTTGGCCTTGCAGATATGGCTATTGCAATTGATAAAAACGAACCACATCGTGCATCTGGAGATCTTGCATTCCATGTACTAGAAATTATGGAATCGATCCTCAAATCCGCTAAAGGTGATCAAAGAATCACAATGAAGAGCACTGTTGCTCAACCGCAAAAAGTTCCATTCTCATCTCTGACGTAAGGAAATAGATCAATGGCACAACCAGAGCTTCTACCTTCTAATCAGTTTGATCACTTTTACCGTGGTGGCGACCGAATTGGAAAGTTGCGCAATGGCCCTGGTGGTCCAATGCGACCAGAAGAATGGATTGGTTCTGTAACTACACGATTCGGTGAAAGCGTCAACGGACTTTCAAAACTAACGAATGGTGAATTACTTCGCGATGCAATTGCTCGCGAGCCACATGCATGGCTTGGCGCAGTTCATTGTGAAAAATTTGGAGTAAGCACTGAAGTCCTAGTGAAATTACTCGATCCTGCTCAACGTCTTCCAGTTCACTTTCATCCTAACAAGAAATTTGCAAAGCAACATTTAGCACTTGATCACGGCAAAACTGAGGCGTGGATTATTTTAGAAGCACCAGCTGGTAGCGGAGTAGGACTTGGCTTTGATCAAGTTCATACAAAGAGTGATGTGCAATCAATGATTAAGGCTCGAGATTCGCGCGCACTCATTGAGTCACTTACTCGAATTGAAGTATCTGTAGGAGATGCAATTCTGGTTCCTGCAGGAACACCGCATGCAATTGATGAGGGAATATTTGTTTTAGAACTTCAAGAGCCAACAGATTTATCTGTTTTGCTTGAATGGGAAGGCTTTGATGTAGATGGTGAAGTTGATGGCCATCTTGGTTTAGGTTTCGATACCGTTCTAGATGCTCTGGATTATCAACCACTTGGTGCATCTCGAATTGCAGAATTAGTCACACGTGGTGGTTTATCGGCAAAATCCACACAATCACTTTTCACAAGTGCTGCAGATAGTTTCTTTAGAGCGCATATGATCACAGGGGATTCGAGCAGTATTGATGCAGGATTTGGAATCCTTTTGGTCCTTGAAGGCACTGGTGAGATTCAATTCGAAAATGCACCAACTATCGCGGTAAAACGTGGAGATGCAGTCTTGATTCCGTGGTCAGCCGGGGCATCTCATCTGGTAGGTGCCCGCGGAGTTCTCTCTCGTCCTCCGTTAGACTAAGGCGCATGTCTAAGGTCCTCGCATCTCTTCCAGTTGGCGAAAAAGTAGGTATTGCTTTCTCCGGTGGTCTTGATACATCAGTAGCTGTTGCATGGATGCGTGAAAAAGGTGCAATCCCTTGCACATACACAGCAGATCTTGGCCAATATGACGAACCAGATATAGATTCTGTACCAGGGCGTGCAAAGCAATATGGCGCCGAAATTTCACGCCTCGTTGATTGCAAGAGTTCTATCGTAGAAGAAGGTTTAGCTGCAATTGCGTGCGGTGCGTTTCATATTCGTTCTGGTGGAAAACAATATTTCAATACAACACCACTGGGCCGCGCAGTAACTGGAACACTTCTTGTGCGCGCAATGTTGAGCGATAACGTTGATATTTGGGGCGATGGATCCACCTATAAAGGAAATGATATTGAGCGTTTCTATCGTTACGGATTACTTGCTAATCCAAAGCTAAGAATTTATAAGCCGTGGCTCGATGCTGATTTCGTCAATGAACTTGGCGGACGTAAAGAGATGTCTGAATGGTTAGTTGCGCGCAAATTCCCGTACCGTGACAGCATTGAAAAGGCATATTCAACGGATGCAAATATTTTAGGTGCAACTCATGAGGCTAAGCGTTTGGAAGATTTAGATACTTCCGTTGAACTTGTTGAACCGATTATGGGTGTGCGCTTCTGGGATGAATCTGTTGCAATCAAATCTGAAGATGTAAAAATTCAATTCGTTCAAGGTCGCCCAGTTGCAATCAATGGCAAGAGTTTTACTGATGTTGTTGCACTCATGAAAGAGGCAAATGCAATCGGTGGTCGCCATGGTCTTGGAATGACTGATCAGATTGAAAACAGAATTATTGAAGCAAAGAGTCGTGGAATATATGAAGCTCCAGGAATGGCGCTTCTATTTATTGCTTACGAACGCTTGATGAGTGCAATTCATAATGAGGACACAATTGCTAATTATCACGCTGAAGGTCGCCGCCTTGGCCGTCTTTTGTACGAAGGACGCTGGTTAGATCCTCAATCACTCATGCTTCGTGAATCTTTGCAACGTTGGGTTGCATCCGTTATTACAGGTGAAGTTACATTGCGTCTGCGTCGCGGAGATGACTATTCGATTATTAATACAACAGGACCTGCGCTGAGTTATCACCCTGAAAAACTTTCAATGGAACGTACTCAGGATGCAGCTTTTGGTCCCGTTGATCGCATCGGCCAGTTGACTATGCGAAACCTAGATATTGCAGATACTCGCGCAAAGCTCGAGATTTATAGTGCACAAGGTCAACTTGGCGGTGGAGATTTCAAGCTCATCAATGAAATTGAAGCTGGCAATGATTCAAAAAAGAGTTGATCTCACCTCTGATCAAGTAGCACATCTAAAAACACTGGTCTCTGGCCAAGTATCAACAAATGAATCCGTGCTCGACCAGCATGGTCGCGACGAATCAGCATTTCCTCCAGTTAGGCCATCGGCTGTTGTAATGGCAAGTAGTACGCAAGAAGTTTCAAAAGTCCTTGCATACTGCAACGAGCAAAAAATTCCAGTTGTTGCATTTGGTGCAGGAACTTCACTTGAAGGACATGTTCTCCCATTCTTTGGGGGAGTCAGTCTTGATCTAACAAACATGAACGCAATTCTTGAGATTCGCCCAGATGATTTATTAGTTCGCGTTGAAGCCGGTGTACACCGCATGGCACTTAATGAACGCTTGAGTCGTGATGGACTTTTCTTCTCTGTTGATCCAGGTGCTGATGCAACACTTGGTGGCATGGCATCAACTGGGGCCGCCGGAACAACAACTGTTCGCTACGGCTCTATGCGCGAAAATGTTTTAGCACTTACTGCAGTACTTGCCGATGGCACAGTCATTCATACGGGTCGTGAAACTAGAAAATTATCAGCAGGTTATGACCTCACTCGTTTGATTGTTGGATCCGAGGGAACACTTGCTGTTATTACCGAAGTAACACTTCGTACATTTGGAATTCCTGAAAAAATGGCAGCGGCAGTAGTGCGTTTTCCAACACTTGCCGAAGGAGTCGCTGCAGCATCAGCGATTGTGCGCATGGGAATTGCAATAGCGCGATGTGAGTTCCTCGATGCGCAGTGCATCAAAAATGTAAATTTGCATGATGGCTTGAGCCTTACGGAAGCGCCAACTTTATTATTTGAATTCCATGGCAGCCCACGCGGTGTTGAAGAAGATGCCCAAGCGGTAAAAGAAATCGTTGAAGAATTTGGTGGCTCAGAGTTTGAATGGACATCTGAGGAAGGTGCTCGTCGCAAATTATGGCAAGCCCGTCACAATGCATACTGGGCAAATATTGCGGCTAACCCTGGAAAGCGCGCAGTCAGTACGGATGCAGCAGTTCCGCTTTCAAAATTAGCTGAAGCAGTTGCAGTCGCAGATAAAGTATTAGGTGGTTCGCCCTTCCCATATTCAATTCTTGGTCACGTCGCAGATGGAAACTTCCACTGTTTCGTAGTTACAGATCCAACAAAATCAGAAGAACTCACTGAAGTTCAAAAACTTACTCATAAAATTACAGCGAAAATAATCGCAATGGGTGGAACATGTACCGGCGAGCACGGAATTGGCGCTGGAAAGATTGATGACTTAGTAGTTGAGACTGGTCAAAGCGCAGTCAACGTTATGAAATCAATAAAAGCAACACTTGACCCAAACGGT
>WLDA01000071.1 GCA_009705025.1 Actinomycetota bacterium
GTTGGAATGAGGCACGTCAATCGCTGCGCGGTGACCTAGATCTAGTGCTTGGTGCTGAAATCTCATGCCTAACTCACGATGGAATCAGTGTTCATATGCTTGGGCTTCTATTTGATGAAAAGAATGCAGCGATACAACAGTTATTGGAAGAAACCAGAGATGGACGAATTCCACGCATGAAAAAGATGATTGAACTCATGCGTGCAGAAGGAATAGATATTTCCATTGAAGATGTTGAAGCCGTAAAGCCTGCAGGTGCAACGCTTGGCCGCCCTCACTTAGCAGATGCACTTGTCAAAAATGGTGTTATTTCTTCAAGAGATGAAGCATTCCAAGAGTTACTTCATAATGAATCAAGATTCTATGTATCGCATGCAGCGCCAACTCCTGCTGATGCAATTAGAGCGATTCGATCCGCTGGGGGAGTTGCTGTTATTGCACATGCATTTGCGTCACATCGAGGAAAAATTCTTGTTAGTGATGATTTCTTAGAACTATGTGAAGCAGGACTAAATGGCATTGAAGTAGATCACAGAGATCACAGCCCGGCAGAGCGAGACATGTTGCGCGCAATTGCAATTGAAAAGAACTTAGTAATTACAGGGTCAAGTGATTATCACGGCACAGGGAAGATGAATTCATTAGGGGAGAATTGGACAAGCCCAGAACAATGGCTTCGACTAGAATCAGAATCTGATCAAAGAAGGGTGGTAAGGGCATGAATCTTGCAGAAACAAGTGCACTAACTTTTACCATTCAATCTTTTGTAACCCTGCTGGTGATTATGGATCCACCGGGTGCAACTCCTATTTTTCTTAGCTTAGTTGCTGATAAGAGCGCAAAAGTTCGCCGCCAACTCGCAGTACAAGCTGCCCTAGTCTCACTTCTTGTTATTTCAGTTTTTGCACTTTTTGGTCGACTCATACTCTCGTATCTCAATGTATCTATTGGTGCACTTCAAGCAGCAGGCGGACTTTTACTTCTTCTTATCTCACTCGAACTTTTGACGGGACGAGGTAGTGAAGGTTCAAAATCTGAGAATGCAAATGTTGCATTAGTTCCCCTAGGAACTCCTTTATTAGCAGGGCCTGGTGCAATTGTTGCAACAATGCTCTTTGTACAAGATGCGACAACACCAGCATATAAATTTGGCCTCGTTGCAGCTGTCGTTGCAGTACACATAGTGATTGCACTTGTGCTGCTATCTTCAACAACTATTTTGCGTGTTATTCGAGAAGCAGGCGTAACCCTCGTTGCACGAATTGCAGGGCTATTACTTGCTGCCATCGCAGTTCAGATGATTGTTGATGCCGTCCGTGGGTTTATCAGCGCATAAGATGATTAGTCCTAGTCTTTATTCACCTTCAACAGTTGCGTGGAAGATTCACTCTGATGCTTCTATGGCAGTCGGAGGAATTCGTGCGTTACTCGAACAAGCACTGCATCCGGCAGCAATGGCAGGTGTCGCAGCACATTCAAATTTTCGAGATGATGCATGGGGCAGACTCCAGCGCACAGGAGATTATGTTTCAACAATTACATTTGGTGAAGTTGCAGAGGCTGAAAAACTTGCAGCCCGAGTGCGCGCGATTCATACCAAATTAGGTTTAGACGATCCTCATCTACTGTTATGGGTTCACATGGCAATGGTGGATTCATTCCTCGATACGGCAGTGCGTTCTGGTTTAGATTTATCAGATCAGGAACAAGATCAATATGTGAGCGAGATGCGAAAATTCGCCGAATTAGTTGGAATCCCAAGTGCTGATGTTCCGATTTCATTACAGGAACTCAAAGAATATTTCACTAAAATCAGTCCAGAGTTAGGTGCATCAGATGATGCAAAACGTGCTGCTCTCTTTCTATCAATACCGCCCATGCCAAAAGTGGTTCGTTTTGCAACACCTGCAGCTCCTGCGTGGGCAACTCTTACAACTCTTGCAGCATCGTCGCTGCCTAACTGGGCGCGCACTCTTTACGGTTGGCCAAATCTTCCAGGAGCTCAATTCGCAACGGCGATTGCCCTAAGAACGACACGTAAAACTCTCTCACTCATTCCTCCCGCAATTGCTGAACCACCAATGCTCAAAAAAGCTCGTATTCGCTGGAATCTTGAGCAAAGCGCATGAGAAAAATTGTTGCGATTGCAAATGTGGCAGGTGGTACCGGAAAATCTACAACTGCTCATGCTTTAGCTGTTGCTTGTGTTGAATATGGAAAGAAAGTTTTAGTCTTAGATCTAGATGTATCTACTTCATTAACATTCCAACTAGGTCTAGAAAATGAACGCACTACCCTTTCTGATTTTGTACTGGGAGCAACTATTAATGAATCTCAGATAAATACTGTTGTAGAAAGATTTGATTTTATCCCCTCTGATTCGCGAATATCGACCCTTGTTGAAACCGAGAAGTTCAGCATATTTTTTGATTCATTACCAAAAGAGTATGACTTAGTTCTAATGGATACTCCTTCAACTATCGATCCGCGATTAGTTATGGCTCTAGAAATTTCGGATTTGATTCTAATTCCAGTAGCTTCAAACTTGCACTCGATTCGAGGAGCTAATCAGGTAAATAAAATTGCCCAGAATAAGTCTGTAATTGGGTTCAAAATTGAAATAGGAAGTAGCGGCGATTATTGGGATGAATCATTTTCGTATCTAGATGCCACTATTCCAAATTCAGAACTAGTAGGTGAATCACTAAGTCATATCAGTTCAGTGGTTACGCAAAGTAATCGAAGTGAGGTTGCAGGTGCTTATCGTGAACTTGCTTATTCACTGCTAGAGAAACTAGAACTGATCTAGTCCTCGCTCTTAAATTTCTTGTTACGAGTGCGTACCCGCTCAGTCTTCTTTGCTACTTCTGTCTTTTTGGCGGGCTCTGATTTTCGAGTTGGTGCAGCCACAACTTTAGCTTTATTGATTCGACCTGTTGTACCTGCAGGAATTTTCATTACTTCAAAGAGGTGTTCGGAAGAAGAGTAAGTCTCTTCTGGTTCTGGTAAACCAAGCGCGAGTGCGCCATCAATCATCTTCCAGCGAGCAAGTTCATCCCAATCAACGAATGTAACTGCAATTCCGTCTGCGCCAGCGCGAGCCGTTCTACCAATTCGGTGGACATAAGTTTTTTCGTCTTCAGGACATTGGTAATTAATTACGTGGGTAATTCCATCAATATCAATTCCACGCGCTGCGACATCAGTTGCGACAAGAACATCGGATTTTCCAGCTTTGAAATCTGAAAGAGCTTTCTCACGAGCACCTTGACCAAGATCGCCATGAATTGTTGAAGACCTAAAGCCACGCTCCAGCAAATCATCAGCAGTTTTTTGACATGTTCGCTTAGTACGACAGAAGACAATTGTTGGTCCGCGACCATCAGCTTGAAGGATTCGTGCAAGCATTTCAATCTTATCTAGAGCATGTGCACGGTAGACATGTTGTTCTATTCGTGAAACTACTGCGCCTTCATCTTCATTATCTTGAGTGCGAATATGAATTGGTTGATTCATGAAGCGTCGTGCAAGGGCAATGATATCTCCAGGCATTGTGGCTGAAAAAAGCATTGTCTGCGAACGTTTTGGAGTACTAGTAAATATTTTCTCTACATCTGGTAAAAATCCAAGATCAAGCATTTCGTCTGCTTCATCGAGCACAAGTCGAGAGACTTCTTTGAGTTTGAGTTGACCCTGACGATATAAATCTAAAAGTCGGCCAGGTGTTCCAACAACAATTTCCACGCCATTGGTGAGGGCTTCAATTTGTGGCTCAAACGCTCGTCCACCATAAACTGCAAGAGTTCTAATTCCGCGATTACTAGCCAATTCATCAATATCTTTTGTTACCTGCACACACAGCTCGCGTGTTGGAACAACGACTAGAACTTGGGGAAGTCCCTTGCTTTCAAAATCAGCCCATTGCGTATCAAGTGGTGCAATTACTTTTTCGATAAGGGGAATTCCAAATGCAAGTGTTTTTCCAGTACCTGTCTTCGCCTGCCCAATAACATCTCCATCGCTGAGTGCGATTGGCAAGACCATCTCTTGAATAGGAAATGGTGATGTAAAGCCGTGAGTATTGAGTGCTTCTATTGTTTCACGGCGAAGTGGGAGATCAGCGAAAGTTTTTGTCACCTTAGAGTGCGCCGAAGCCCACACGACGTGCCGCAGGGTTACCAACTTCAACGAAAGCAATTTTGTCAGCGGGAACAATGATTTCATGTCCACGGATATCAGTGAGCTCTAATGGCTTACCTGAAGAAAGTGCAGCAGTGACTGCTGTGCGAATATCAGCTGGGCTGAGAGGACATTCAAATGTGAGGTCGCCACTGACGTAGGTAACTGCGATGCGTACTTCGCTATTGTGGCTCGTCTGGCTCTTCTTAGTTGTCATAGTGCTAATCCTATCGGTGGTAAGTATCTACAATTACCGCGTTTTGTGCGCAAATAAATTATTGATTACGTGGAAATCCTGAAATACCGCGCCACATTAGATTTTCCACAAGATCAACTGCCTGCTGGCGAGTGAGTTTACTGTCGCGCTCTAACCAATGACGCGCAGTTACTTGGGCATATCCAATCATTCCAACACCAAGAAGCATTGCAGCCTCTTTTGGTAAGCCAGTATCAACAGAAATTACAGCACTGGCTGCAGCAGCACAGTCATATGTCATTCGTGTGAGGCGTTCGCGCACTGCTGGTTCAACACTCATATCGCTTTCGAATAGAAGTCGAAATGCTTCGCCTTCACTTTCAATAAATGCAAAATATGCAACAACAGTTGCACGAACTCGACTTGCATTATCTGGAGTAGATGCGATTGCTTTTTGTATTTCGAAAACTAAAGAATCAATGTGAACATCGAGTACGGCTAAATAAAGCTCAAGCTTTGAGGGAAAATGTTGGTAGAGAACTGGCTTACTTACTCCTGCGCGGTCAGCAATCTCATCCATTGCTGCAGCGTGATAACCAGCTGCAGTAAAAACTTCAAGTGCTGCTGAGAGCAAAATTGCGCGTCTCTCATCGCGTGGAAGGCGAGCCTTATCCTTTGGGATATCGTCCTTGCGCTCTTGTGTGCTTGTCATCGGGGTAATGGTAGAGCCCAATTACGATAAAACGCTAATGAAAGTGCAAATCATTCGCAATCTTCGAATTGGCGGTGTCTACTCTTCGCGTGGCAGAATGGCACATAATGAAAATTCCTCCGCTTGTTTCTCCAGGTCCAGCACTTAGCGTTGATGAAGTGCGTCGTTATAGCCGTCATTTAATAATTCCTGATCTTGCTATGGCGGGACAGCAACGACTGATGAATGCAAAAGTCTTATGTGTTGGTGCAGGTGGCCTTGGATCACCAGCGCTTATGTATTTAGCTGCAGCGGGCGTAGGAACTATTGGAATTGTTGAATTTGATACCGTTGACGAATCTAACCTTCAGCGCCAAATCATTCACGGTCAATCTGATATTGGTAAGAGCAAAGCTCTTAGTGCCAAAGAAAAAATTGCAGAAATAAATCCTTATGTAAATGTCATTACACATGAATTGCGCCTTGATGTTTCTAATGTGATGGAAATCTTTTCGCAATACGACATCATTGTTGA
>WLDA01000072.1 GCA_009705025.1 Actinomycetota bacterium
CGCAATTGATGGTAAGAAGCGCCATCACATTACGAAGTTGGGTATTGCTCGTACATTCCAAAATATTCGACTTTTTGGAGATATGACAACTCTTGAGAATGTCATTACAGCATCGGATGTTCGCAACAAAGTTGGACTTATTGGTTCGATCCTTGGAACTCCACGTTCACGTCGTGAGGAAAAAGCGAGTGTTGCTAAAGCTCACGAGATTTTGAAGTTCATTGGTATCGATGAATATGCAGATCGTTTAGCAAAGAACTTGCCATACGGTGTACAGCGTCGTTTAGAGATTGCACGTGCGCTGGGTACAGAGCCAAAGATTCTTCTACTCGATGAACCAGCTGCTGGCTTTAACCCACAGGAAAAAGTTGAACTTGCAGTGACAATCAAAAAGATCCGAGATGCTGGTTACACAATCCTTCTGATTGAACACGATATGTCACTCATTATGGGAATCTCTGATCGAGTAGCTGTTCTGGACTTCGGGCAAAAAATTGCCGATGATCTACCAAGTGTTGTTCAAAACAACCCACAAGTTATTGCGGCATATTTAGGAGTCCCAGAAGATGCGTCTTGAACTTAAAGATCTTCATGTCCACTATGGCAAGATTGAAGCGATAAAGGGAATCTCTGTTGTAGTCAATCAGGGTGAAATCGTTACCCTCATTGGTGCTAACGGTGCTGGTAAGACAACAACACTAAAGACTATTTCTGGATTGCGAAAAGTATCTAGCGGTCAGATTCTCTTTGATGGTCAAGATATTTCAAACCTTCCTGCACATGAACGTGTAGATCTTGGTATTTCACAAGCACCAGAAGGCCGTGGAATTTTCCCAGGCATGACTGTTCTTGAAAATCTTGAGATGGGTAAGTTCAACCGTAAAGATCGTAAATCTGAAATGAATGAAGATCTTGACAAGGTGTACACACTCTTTCCACGTTTGAAAGAGCGCGCTTCACAAGCTGGTGGAACACTCTCAGGTGGAGAGCAACAGATGCTTGCAATTGGTCGTGCATTGATGGCTCGCCCAAAGGTGTTGCTCCTTGATGAGCCATCTATGGGACTTGCTCCACAGATGATTGCAAATATTTTCCGCATTATTACTGAGATCAACAAGACTGGTGTAACAATCTTGCTCGTTGAGCAAAATGCTCAGCAAGCACTACAACGCGCGCACCGTGCTTATATTCTTGAAACTGGAAACGTTGTAAAGGAAGCAAAAGCTTCTGACTTGCTCAACGATCCTGCTGTTCGCGAGGCTTACCTCGGAACAGGCGCTCACTAATATTTAGCGCTCGGCCAGAATCAAACAGGTAATACGTGCAGTACAGGTGCGTTGCCCTTGCTCATTTGTAATCACAACGTCATAACAACACATGGTTTTGCCAAGTGAAATTGCGGTTGCAACACCTGTAACTATTCCCGATGTGGCCGATTTGTGATGAGTTGCGTTTATATCTACGCCAACAATTCTTCGGGTAGGACCGGCATGTAATTGAGTACCGATTGATCCAAGACTTTCAGCAAGTACAACATTGGCGCCGCCATGTAATAGACCAATGGGTTGCGTATTTCCCTCAACGGGCATGGTGCCAACAAGTCGCTGCGGTGATGCTTCGGTAATTTCAATTCCCATCTTCTTATCGAGGGCACCACTGCCGCGCTCTTTGATGATGGCTAAGAAATCTGGATCTGAGGGTTGCGTCATAGTGGTTGAGTCTAACTTGGTATCTAGGATGCACCTATGAGCAAACGCCTATTACTTATCGATGGGCACTCCATGGCGTATCGGGCATTTCATGCGCTACCTGCCGAAAACTTCATGACGGCGAGTGGCCAACATACAAATGCGATTTACGGCTTTGCCACCATGTTGCTCTCGTTGCTTTCAACAGAGAAACCAACGCACGTTGCAGTCGCATTCGACGTTAGCCGTAAAACTTTTCGCTCCGAGATTTTTCCTGAATATAAGGCGAATAGAAGCAAGACACCCGATGAGTTTCGATCACAAATGTCCTATCTACATGAGCTCGTTACCGCATTTGGAATTACTCAATTCGAAGTGGAGGGCTTTGAAGCAGATGATATTTTGGCAACGATAGCCAAGCGCGCTGAGAGTGAAGGCGCGAAAGTATTTATCTGTACGGGCGATCGGGATAGTTTTCAATTAGTAAATGAAGCAACAACAGTGCTCTACCCAAAGCGCGGGGTTAGCGATCTCGTTCGCATGACACCGGATGCTGTTTTTGAAAAATATGGCATGACGCCAGCGCAGTATCCAGATTTTGCTGCGCTACGCGGAGACCCAAGTGATAATTTGCCATCAGTGCCAGGAGTTGGTGAGAAGACTGCTGCGAAGTGGATCGTGGAATATGGATCTCTCAAAGAGTTAATCTCTAACGTAGATAAGTTAGCTGGCAAAGTAGGTCAGTCTCTACGAGATTCAATCAATGATGTAATCCGCAATAGTGAGTTGACTCAACTTGTTGCTGATGTACCTCTAAATCTTGATATTGATTCACTTGCATGGAGCGGTGCAGAAGAGAGCAAGACAAGTCCTCTCTTTGATTTACTTGAATTTAGAACGCTCAAAGATCGCATAAAGCCAATCCTAAATTCCAAAAGTGCACCGAGTGCGCAAGAGCCAGAACTGCAACTCTTCGCAACTGCGATTGAAGGTAGCGTTCTTACACCAGCGCAAGCTGATGCAAGAATCAATGAGCACGGTGGTGATATCGCTCTAGCCTTTCACATTGATGAAGAAAAATTGCATCGTTATGCAGTCGCACTAACATCCGATGATGTTTTCCTCGTTCACTCATCACTAATGGGAGAGTGGGCTACGAATCCTAAGATTTCAAAAATTGCACACGATGCTAAATCCTTGGCACGTATCAACGGCATGCAAGGTTTAGTTTTTGATACAGCAATTGCTGCTTATTTAGTGAATCCAGGTGTACGCACTCCAGAACTCAAAGATTTATTGGAGCGCTGGGGCGACGGATCGCAGATCAATTTCTCAGACCCTGAACAAGAACTTCTTTCCTCGGCTAGATCACTTTTCATTCTGCGAAGTGCACTCACTCGTGAGCTAGCCGATCGTGGGCTCTCTGAACTCTTTACAACAATGGAATTGCCTATCTCTCAACTACTTTCTCAGATGGAATCAGTAGGAGTAGCAGTAGATCGCCCAGCACTTGAAAAACTCGCGCAATTCTTCGAGAAAGAAGTAGAGAAAGAGACGAAGGCTGCCCATGATGCTGTTGGCCACGAATTCAATGTGGCTTCTCCAAAACAATTACAAGTTGTGCTCTTTGATGAATTGAAATTACCTAAGACGAAGAAGATAAAGACTGGCTATACAACGGATGCAGAAGCACTCGATTGGCTCTTCGAAAAAAGTGGCCACCCACTTCTGCGCTCACTTCTTCGAATTAGAGAGACTAAGAAACTTGGAACAACCGTAGAAGGACTCATTACAGAAATTGCTACAGATGGTCGCATTCACACGCATTTTCAGCAGACAGTAGCTGCTACTGGTCGCCTTTCATCCACTGGACCAAACTTGCAAAATATTCCAGTTCGAAGCGAGGAGGGGCGCACTATCCGTGAATGCTTTATTGCAGGTAAGGGATATAGCGCACTGCTTACAGCGGATTACAGCCAAATCGAAATGCGAATTATGGCTCACCTATCAAATGATGAGCACTTACTGGCTGCTTTTGAATCTGGTGAAGATCTGCATGCAACTATTGCTGCAGAAATATTTGGAGTAAAGCCAGCAGATGTTGATCCTGAGATGCGCAGACAGATCAAAGCAATGTCATACGGTTTGGCCTACGGTCTCTCTTCCTATGGACTTTCGGCCCAACTAGATATCACTCCACCTGCTGCGCAGGAATTGATGGATAAGTATTTCCAGCGCTTTGGTGGAATTCGCGACTATCTCACAACCGTTGTTGATCAAGCACGAAAAGTTGGTTACACCGAAACCGTGATGGGTCGTCGTCGCTACCTTCCAGATCTGATGCACGATAATCGCCAGCGTCGCGAAGTTGCAGAACGCATGGCACTCAACGCTCCTATACAAGGATCCGCTGCTGACATTATCAAAATGGCAATGCTCAAGGTGCAAAGTGCAATTGAGAAAGAAAACCTCAAATCACGACTATTACTTCAAATACATGATGAATTGATTTTGGAAGTTGTTTCAGGGGAAGAAGAAGTTCTATCTACATTAGTACGACGCGAAATGGGAAGTGCTTATCCGCTTCGCGCACCACTGGATGTCAGTGCCGGAATTGGTCAGACGTGGAATCAAGCTGCGCATTGAGATCTTCTTCAACTGTTGGAATTTTATTTGCAGGTTGAAAGCGCTGCCATCCAATAAAAATAACCAGTAAACCAACAAGAGTCATCGACGTTGTAAGGCCCAGTGCGTACCGAGGTGAATAGTGTTGACAGATCCAACCACCCAGTGCTGATCCAAAAGCCATGAATGTTCCCTCAACAGTCCATATCCAACCAAGTGAAGATGCTTGGGATCCCTTTGGGCGAACCGCTTCAAGAACTTCAAAGTAAAAAACTTGACCAGCGCCTGAAACAAGTCCAATTGCTGCACCAAGAATTGCCATAGACCATCCGGGATACGTAAATGCAAGAGGGATGGTGAGTGCGGCCCAGATCAAATAAATTCGACGCCAAGAAATTAGGGATGAGACTTTATTTGAAACTAATCCGCCGAAAATTCCACCAACAACTGTTGCAATGCCAAGGGAGGCAAGCACCCATCCTGTTCGCCAAGGAACTTCTTCTAAAGTTGCAAATGAAGGAATCGCAACATTGAAAGCGCCCCAGCCGATACCAATAAAGATTCCCTCCAACATCAAAAGTTGAATTGCTTTATTTCGAATTAGATTACCTTGCCCTTTATCTTTCTTCTCGGGAATCCATGCATTTGATACGGGATGAATTGCCAATGCGCCACCACCGAGTGCCATTGAAAATGCAGCAACAATGAGTGCGAATTCCGGGCGAGAAGAAAGAGAAAGTGTTGTTGCAAGGATTGGACCAATTACTGTGGCCGTATTCATGCTAACCGTATCGAGTGCGTAAGCAGTTCGCAGAGAAGATCGTGGAACGATATCAATCCATAAAGGTCTAACAGAAATATTTATTGGGGGAGCGGTCATTCCTAAAACAAATGCAACGATCAAAATGAGATTTTGTGAATGCATAATATTGAGAGTAAGAATTAGTAGTGCATATGATGGAACAAATATTCGCAGCGGCCAGCGCTGTCCCCATCGATCTAACATGGAGCCGCGAATTCCAGCGGTAAGTGCGCCAGTAATTCCATTGAGGCCAATTGCAAGTCCGGCAATGGCAACGGAATTAGTTTCACGTTCTACTTTGAAGAAGATGCAAAGCCCAATCATTCCGTAGGCCATGCGTGCTGGAAATGCGCTAACGATGAGTGATTTGACGAAGCGAGTGGCAAGTAATTCCCGATAGCGCTTCATAATTCTTAGAATCCTATAGTCGATACGAGGAAGTTGGCAGATTC